>CAZIWQ010000012.1:847-21849 GCA_964542355.1 uncultured Armatimonadia bacterium | reverse complement strand
GACCCCCGCGGGCGCCGTGGTCTACAACCCCGCCTTTGACGTCACCGATGCGGGGCTCATCACTGCCATCGTGACCGAAGCCGGCATTGCCCGTGCGCCGTATGAGCCCGCGCTGGCGGCCCTCCGCGGCTAGCGAAGCGGCCGAAGAGCTGTTCCGAGGCCGCGCAGCCACGCCACAATGGCCCTGGCGGGCACTCAGCCGGCCGCTACACCTCGGGGGCCGGCCGGATATGGCCGTCTCGGCCGGCCCCCCAGCCGTGGCAGGTGTGGGGGCAGGCGTCCGAGCCTGCCCCCGCGGCGGTGGTCGCGTCCGCCGTTGCCGGCATCCTGTCCGCCGTTTGCGCTATCCTCTCGATCCTGTTCCCGGCCGTGCGCCGTCTCCTACGCTCCTACGCTCCTACGCTCCTACGCTCCTACGCTCCCGCCGTTCCCGCCGTCCCCCGCCCGCCTACAGGATCGGCAGGTAGGTCTCCAGCTCGTACTGCGAGACGACCTTGCGGAACTTGTCCCACTCGATCTGCTTGTTCTCGATCAGCTTCTGATGGACGTGGGCGCCGAGGCAGTCGCGGAGCAGCTCGCTGTTCTCAGCCGCGAGCATGGCCTCGTGCAGGCTGCCGGGGAGGCTCCTGATGCCGCGGTGCTCGCGCTCGAGTTCACCCATCTCGTAGACGTTCTCCTCCACCGCCGGGCAGCACTCGCCGCCCTCCTCGATTCCCTTCAGGCCCGCCGCCAGCATCGCCGCGAAGGCCAGGTAGGGGTTGCAGGCGGGGTCGGGCGCGCGGAACTCGATCCGCGTTGCCTTCTCCTTCCCGGGCTTGTACTCCGGGACGCGGATCATGTCGGAGCGATTGCGCCGCGCCCAGGAGATGTAGACCGGAGCCTCGAACCCGGGCACCAGGCGCTTGTATGAGTTGACCCACTGGTTGGTGACCAGCGTGATCTCCGGCGCGTACTTCATCAGCCCCGCGATGTAGCACCGTGCCAGGCACGAGAGGTTCATCTCGTCATCCGGGTCGAAGAAGGCATTGCGCTCACCCGCGAACAGTGACTGGTGAGTGTGCATCCCGCTCCCGTTCTCGTTGGAGAGTGGCTTAGGCATGAAGGTCGCATAGACCCCGTCGAGGCGCGCAACCTCCTTCACGACGAGCCGATAGGTCATTGCGCTGTCGGCCATCGTGAGCGCGTCCGTGTAGCGCAGGTCGATCTCGTGCTGGCTGGGCGCGACCTCATGGTGGCTATACTCCACGCCGATCCCCATCGCTTCGAGCGCGAACACGGTCTTGCGGCGCAGGTCGGCGGAGACATCGGCCGGGACCAGGTCGAAGTACCCGGCGTGGTCGAGGACCTTCGGCTCGCTGTCAGAGGCGAAGTAGAAGTACTCCAGCTCGGGCCCGATGTAGAACGTGTAGCCCTTCGCCTCGGCGCGCTTGAGCATCCGCTTGAGCACATAGCGCGGGTCGCCCTCGTAGGGCTCCCCGTTCGGCTTCACGACATCGCAGAACAGGCGGGCCACCGCGCCTCCCTCGGTGGGGCGCCACGGAATGAGCTGCCACGTCGTGGGATCGGGCATCGCCACCATGTCGCTCTCGTCGATGCGCGCGAACCCCTCAATCGACGAGCCGTCGAACCCCATCCCCTCCTCCATCGCCCCCGCCAACTCCTCCACCGTGATCGCAAAGCTCTTCAGGTACCCCAGGATATCGGTGAACCACAGTCGGATGAACTTGACGTTCTGTTCCTTGGCGGCTTCCAGTACATACTGCTTCGCATCGTCCATGTCAGGCTTCCTCCTCGAGTGTGCCACACGGGCTGGCTGTCATCGAGGGGGGAGTGTAGCGGGCTCGTGTTTCGAGGTTGTTTCGCGCCTGCGAAACACAGGCCGGGGCTTGCCCAGTGGCGGAGCACCAGCGAGCAGTGCATCCGGCGTTTGGTGCGGAGGTGGTGCCCCGCGGGACGCGGAACTCCCGACACCACTACCCACCTCGGAGGCACGACCATGCCACTCAATGTTGCCATCGCCGGACTCAAGGGGCACCAGGGCGCCATTCTCGAGGGCCTCACCGCACTTCCCGACGCCCGGCTCGCCGCCGTGTGTGATAGCGACCCCCAGGCACTCCAGGGCGTCGGGGGATGGAAGTGTGCCGACGAGAACACGGCCACTTACGCCTCCTGGGAGGAGATGCTGGCGCACGAGCAGATCGACATCCTCGGCGAGGCCGGGGTGGACAGTGAGCGCCACCGGATCTTGCTCGCAGCCGCCGATCGCGGCATCCACTGCCTGTGCGAGAAGCCGCTGGTCAACGCCCTGCCGGATCTCGCCGACCTGCGGCGTGCCATCACGCGCAACAAGACTCACCTCTCGATGCTCCTGACGATGCGCTTTGAGCCCGCCTATCGCCTCGTGCGCGAGGTGATCCATAGCGGCGCGATCGGCACCGTGTGCCAGGCCGCCTTCCAGAAGTCTTACCGCCTCGGTACTCGCCCGCAGTGGCAATGCGAGAAGGCGACCTTCAGCGGGATCATCCCCTTCATCGGCATCCATGCGCTGGACACGATCCGCTGGTGCACCGGGCGTGAGTTCACCACCGTGTTCGCGGTCTGCGCGAACGTGGGACACCCCGACATCGGGGACATGGAGGATCAGGGCCAGGTGCTCTGCAGCCTGGACAACGGCGGATCGGCTTCCGCGCGGCTGGACTACTGCCGCCCCGCGGCGGCCCCCACGCACGGCGATGATCGCATCCGCGTGGCGGGCACGCAGGGAGTGATCGAGTCGCTGCAGTGTGGGACGCAGGTGACGCTGATTACGGCTGACGAGGGGCCGCGCGAGCTGGCGCTGCCGCCCGTGGGTGAGAACCAGTTCGTCAACTTCGTGCGGGCGATACGCGGCGAGTGCGCCTGCGACGTGCCGGCCGAGGATTGCTTCCGGATCACCGAGGTCGTGCTCAAGGCCCGGGCTTCGGCCCGCCGCGGGATCCCCTACCCACTGTAGTCGACCCGGCGCCTGCTCCGGCTCCCTGCGGGGGAACCGCGGGAGGCGACAGGGGTGTTCACACCCTTGGCCCGCAGACGACCGGCGCGCATCATGCCGCCGATACATCGATGCGCGGGCTCCCGCCGCAATGCGGGGAGTAGACAGCGGAGGTGGTGGCAGTCGGATGACAGAGGCACTCCTGCTCCTCGCCATCTATACTGCGATCATCCGTACGATCCGCAAGGTCTTTCCCGGAGCCCTGCCGTCACTGGCGAGCTTCGGTCTGAGGTCGCCGTTGCGCCGACGCTTCTTCGGGCCGGCTCACTGCCTGCAGCAGGCCCATATCCGGCCCGGCTGGCGGGTGCTCGAGATCGGGCCGGGATGGGGGTTCCTGACCCGGGAGGCCTGCCGTCAGGTTGGCCCCGACGGCGAGGTCGTCGGGCTCGACCTCAGCGAGCGCATGCTCCGCCGCTGCCGGCGTCGCGTTGGTGATGCGGGCGCAAGCCTCCATTGCGTCCGAGCCGACGGCGCCCACCTGCCGTTTGGCGACAACACCTTCGACGCCATCCTGATGGCGAGCGTCCTCGGCGGCGTGCACGACCGCCACGGGCTGTTTGGCGAGGTGGCCCGCTGCCTCAAGCCCGGAGCCGCGGCAATCGTCAACGAGATCGTGCTCGACCCGGACTTCGTGTTCCCCTGGACGGTCAGGACTTACGCCCGGGTGGCAGGCCTGGAGGTCGCGTACCACGGCGGCAACCCCCTGTGCCACACGACGCGGATGCACAAGCCGGCGGCAACCGATGCCGGTGAGGCGGTCGTCATCGGCCACATCGGTGACAACGCGCCGGCGCCGTGCAGCCCCAAGCTCTCCCAGGTCTCCGCGCGGAGGCCTTAGCGACCCGGCCACAGTGGCCGTTCCCGGAGGTGTACCATCATGACGATTCGCTGGGGCGTCATCGGCGCCGGAGGCATTGCGGACAGGCGCACGATCCCCGAGGGCATCATGCCCGCGGGCTGCGCACAGCTCGTCGCAGTGCAGGATGTCATCCCTGACCGCGCCCGGGCCGTGGCGGAGAAGTACGGGATCGCGCACGCTTTCACCGACGAGAGCGACCTGCTCGCACTCGACGAGGTCGACGCGGTGTACATCGCCACGCCCACCAATGCCCACGCCCGCCAGGTCAAGGCCGCCGCGGCCGCGGGCAAACACGTGCTGTGCGAGAAGCCCCTCGGCATGACGGAGCAGGAGGTCGCCGCGGAGATCCAGGTGTGCCAGGATGCCGGGGTCAAACTCGGCACCAACTTCATGATGCGGTTCCATGCCTGCCACACTCGCCTCAAGGCAATGATCGAGGCCGGCGAGCTGGGGACTCTCGTGTTCGGCCGCGCCGAGCTGACATGCTGGTACCCCCCGATCCCCGGGGCGTTCCGCCAGGACCCCGCCCTCGGTGGCGGCGGGGCACTCATCGACATGGGCAACCACTGCATCGATCTGCTAGAGTTCTTCTTCGGGCGCGTGACTGAGGTCAGTTGCTTCATCGGGAACCTCGTCCAAGACTACCAGAGTGAAGACACCGCCCTCGCCTCGCTCCGCTTCGCTTCCGGTGCCGTGGGCGTGGTCGACAACTTGTTCAACGTCCCCGACGCCGCGGCCCGCAACGCGCTGGAGGTCTATGGCAGCAAGGGCAGCGTCGCCGCCTGCGGGACGATCGGGCAGGACTCCGCCGGCAGTCTCGCCGCGGTCGTGGAGAAGGGCGAGCGTGGCTATGACGCCGCCCAGGTTCGCGAGGGTGACACGGCCCAGGAGACCATCACACCCCCGGTTGTCAACATGTACCAGGCCCACATCGAGGCGTTCTGCGCCGCGATCACCAATGACACTGCGCCCCCGATCGGTGGTGAGGACGGCCTGTGGAGCCACCGCGTGATCGAGGCCTGCTACGAGTCCGCCCGTACGGGGCGTGCCGTCAAACTTGGTTGACTCCCCCCTGCGGCAACGGTAGAATAGCGCGCAGTCCCGGAGGCCCTCCCGGACGGCCGGTGAGCGGTCACCGCGAGGCCGCGGCGTGTCGTGCCGCGGCCTCACGACGACGTTGCGGTCGGGCCTCCGCCCAAGCCGATCGGTTGCTCCCTCAGGGGGTCGCACTGGCGTGTCCGTTACCGGCGTCATCTTCGACATCAAGAAGTTCGCGATCCACGACGGGCCGGGCATCCGAACCACGGTGTTTCTGAAGGGCTGTCCGCTTCGCTGTGTCTGGTGCCACAACCCCGAGTCGCAGGCCGCCGGACCCGTCCTTGCCCAGTTCCCCCGCAACTGCATCGGCTGCGGCAAGTGCCTAAGCAACTGCCCGCGAGGTGCCCTCAGCCAGGGCGAGACCCAGATCATCATCGACCGCGCCCGGTGCCAGAGCTGCGGCGCGTGCACGCGGGAGTGCTACGCTGAGGCGCTGGTCCTGCACGGGCGCGAGGCGACGGTCGCGGAGGTCCTCGCCGAGGTCGAGAAGGACCGCCCGTTCTACGACAACTCCGGCGGGGGCATGACGCTCTCCGGCGGCGAGCCACTGATGCAGGTCGACTTCACCCGGGCGCTGCTCCAGGCCGCCAAACAGTCGGGTCTGCACACCGTCCTCGACACCTGCGGCTATGCCGCATGGGAGTGCTTCGAGCGCGTCCTGCCCTACACCGACCTCGTCTTCTTCGACGTCAAGTCGGCTGATGCGCAGCAGCACCGTCATGCCACCGGTCACGATAACCGCCTGATCCTGGAGAACCTGGCGCGCGTGGCACACCACGGCGTCGGGTTGCAGGTCCGTGTGCCGACGGTCCCGGGCTACAACGCCTCGGTACCGGCGATGGAGGCCATCGCCCGGGTTGTGAGTGCGCTCCCGGGCCCGCCACCCGTCGAGCTGCTCCGCTACCATCGCCTGGGCGAAGGCAAGTACGAAACGTTGGGACAGGCGTGCCCGCTCACCATCGAGCAGCCACCCAGCGACGAGTTGATGCAGGAGCTTTGCGCGGCCGTGCAGAATCAGGGACTGAGGTGTCTGGTCGGAGGCTGATCCAGTGATCCTGGCGATCGCACTGTGTCTGACGGTGGCCGTCCCCTGACGGGCACCGTTGTTTGTGTGAGTCGGAGGCGCGTCGTGCCCACACCCCCCGGAGGTGCAGCCACGTGAACCGAGCCATGCTCATCGCTTGTCTCATCGCCCTGGGCGCTGCCTGTGCCCAGGCCCAAGTCGCCAATATCGACGAGCGGGTGATCAACATCCAGGCTCCGCCGGTCATGATCACCAACATCCATGCCGGCTACCAGACGCCGGCGTGGGCCTCCGAGGCCCACAAGAAAGACCTCCCGAAGCGCGAGACCCCATTCCTGCCGCTCTACCTCCAGGTCCAGAACACCAGCCCGAAGACGATCTATGCCTATCGCGTTGTGGTGTTCACCTATGACGCCTTCGGCGACTACCTGGACACGGTGCGCTGCAGTGCCGTCACGGCGCTGGCCCCGCAGGTGGCCGACTACGGTCGCTGGTCGGTACCGATCAAGCTGCCGTACCTGACCTGGACCCTGGTCGCCTACCTGGACGCCGTCAGGTTCCAGGACGGGTACGTGTGGCGCATCGACCCGGAGAGCATCGCCGCACTGGTGCCCAGCACAGCGCCGGGGATCCGCTTCCAGAGCTGGCACATCGTCCCGGATCCGCGCGAGATCCTGATGCAGGCCCTGAAGGACCCAGGCTAGACGACAGCGACGGCATCCGACCCGCACGACATGCCGCCGGCCCCCCACGGTGCCTGATGCCCGCGAGTGAGGCTGAGCGATACGAGGCAACCCACATGCCCAAGCGCACCGACATCCGCAAGATCCTCATCATTGGGTCCGGCCCCATCGTCATCGGGCAGGCCTGCGAGTTCGACTACTCGGGGACCCAGGCCTGTAAGGCCTTGCGGGAGGAGGGCTATGAGGTCATCCTCATCAACTCCAACCCCGCGACGATCATGACGGACCCCGACATGGCCGATCGCACGTACATCGAGCCGATCACTCCGGCGACGATCACGGAGATCATCGCGCAGGAGCGACCGGACGCCCTGCTCCCCACTCTGGGCGGCCAGACCGGCCTCAATGCGGCACTCCAGCTCTCGGAGAGCGGCGTGCTGGCGCGTTACAATGTGGAGTTGATCGGTGCCCGCCGCAAGGCCATCAAGAAGGCCGAGGACCGCGAGCTCTTCAAGGACGCCATGCTGGCAGCCGGCCTCGACCTGCCGCTGAGTGCCTTCGCCTCCAATCTGCGCGATGCCCGCCGCATTGCCGATGAGATCGGCTTCCCACTCATCATCCGTCCCTCAAGCACTCTCGGGGGAACCGGCGGCGGCATCGCCACCAACATGACGGAGCTGGAGGAGGCCGTGGCCAAGGGCATCGACGCCAGCCCGATGAACGAGGTGCTCGTCGAGCAGTCGGTCATTGGCTGGAAGGAATACGAGCTCGAGGTCATGCGCGATGCCAAGGACAACGTGGTGATTGTCTGCTCGATCGAGAACTTCGACCCCATGGGGATCCATACCGGCGACTCGATCACCGTCGCCCCGGCCCAGACCCTGACCGACCGTGAGTACCAGGAGATGCGCGACCTGGCGATCCGGGTCATGCGCGAGATCGGCGTCGACACCGGCGGGAGCAACATCCAGTTCGCCGTCAACCCCGCCGACGGCCGGATGGTCATCATCGAGATGAACCCGCGCGTCAGCCGCTCCTCGGCCCTGGCCTCCAAGGCCACCGGCTTCCCCATCGCCAAGATCGCCGCCAAGCTGGCCATCGGCTATACGCTCGACGAGATCGCCAACGACATCACGCGCGAGACCCCGGCGTGCTTCGAGCCGACCATCGACTACGTGGTCACGAAGATCCCGCGCTTTGCGTTCGAGAAGTTCCCGGGGGCCGACCCGACCCTGATGACCCAGATGAAGTCGGTCGGCGAGGCGATGGCGATCGGCCGCACCTTCAAGGAATCGCTGCAGAAGGCGATCCGCGCGCTCGAGATCGGCCGCTTCGGTCTGGGGGCTGACGGGAAGGGCAGCCACTACGATGAGATGCCAATCGAGGAGCTCGAAGCCAAGCTGCGCATCCCGCATCCCGACCGCCTGTTCCAGCTCCGGAGCGCGATGCGCCTGGGGATGAGCGCCGAGGAGCTGCATGCCACGACCGGGATCGACCCCTGGTTCCTGCGGCACATGCAAGAGATCGTGCAGATGCAGGACGACCTCGCCGGCCTGCGCGCCGAGGCGGGCCGGCCGCTGATCGGTGCCCGTCACATGAAGCGCCTGAAGCGGGCCGGGTTCTCCGACCGGCAGATCGGCGTCCTGTCCCACCAGACCGAGGACCAGGTGCGCGACGCCCGCCGCGACCTGGGGGTGTGGCCCGTCGTCAAGCTCGTGGATACCTGCGCCGCCGAGTTCGAGGCCTTCACCCCCTACTACTACTTCACCTATGAGGAGGAGGACGAGGCGCGCGCCCCCGCCCACAACAACATCGTGATCCTCGGCGGCGGCCCGAACCGCATCGGTCAGGGCATCGAGTTCGACTACTGCTGCGTCCACGCCAGCTTCGCACTCCGCAAGGCTGGCTTCGAGACCATCATGGTCAATAGCAATCCGGAGACCGTCTCCACCGACTACGACACCAGCGACAAGCTCTACTTCGAGCCGCTGACCCTCGAGGACGTACTCAATATCTGTGACAAGGAGCAGCCCTCCGGCGTCATCGTCCAGTTCGGCGGACAGACGCCCCTCAACCTCGCCCACGACCTCCAGCGCCACGGTGTCAACATCATCGGCACCACCCCGGAGGCCATCGCGCGTGCCGAGGACCGCGAGCAGTTCAAAGCTGTGCTCGACGGCCTCGGCCTCCACCAGCCCGAGAACGGCACCGCGGTCTCCGTCCCCGAGGCCATCGCGACGGCGGAGCGCATCGGCTTCCCGGTCGTGGTCCGGCCCTCGTTCGTGCTGGGGGGGCGTGCCATGGAGATCGTCTACAACCGCAACATGCTCGAGCGCTATATGAGTCTCGCCGTGGCCGCCTCGCCCGAGCACCCGGTCCTCATCGACAAGTTCCTCGAGGACGCCATCGAGATCGACGTCGATGCCATCGCCGACGGCCGCCGCTGCGTCATCGGCGGCATCATGGAGCACATCGAGGAGGCCGGCATCCACTCCGGCGACTCCGCGTGCGTGCTACCGGCGTTCAGCCTCGCCGAGGGCGAGCTGGCGCAGATCACCACTCAGACCAAAGCACTCGCCGCCGAGCTCGGCGTGGTCGGACTCATCAACGTCCAGTACGCGATCAAGAACGAGCGGCTCCACGTGCTGGAGGTCAACCCGCGCGCCTCGCGCACCGTGCCGTTTGTCAGCAAGGCCATCGGCGTACCCCTCGCCAAGCTGGCGGCACGCGTCATGGCGGGCAAGACGCTCGACGAGCTGGGCTTCACCGACGAGATCATCCCGCCGCACACCGCGGTCAAGTGCCCGGTCTTCCCCTTCGCCCGCTTTGCCGGAATCGACACGTTGCTGGGTCCGGAGATGAAGTCCACCGGTGAGGTGATGGGCATTGACGCGAACTTCGGCGCCGCCTTCGCCAAGGCGTACATCGCCGCCGGCCATAACCTGCCCGCCAAGGGGACCATCTTCATCAGCGTACGCAACCGCGACAAGCGCGACGTGATCTTCCTGGCCAAGCGCCTCAAGGAGCTCGGCTTCGACATCGTGGCCACCGAAGGCACGGCCGCGGTCCTGCGCCGCGTCGGGGTCGATGCCGAGGTTGTCTACCGCGTCTCCGACCCGCGCGGCCGCAACGTCATCGACCTGATCCACGATGGCCGCATCCAACTGATCATCAACACCCCCACCGCCGGCGAGGAGCCGCGCGTGGACCAGAAGTCGATCCGCGCCCAGGCCGTGCTCTACTCCATCCCCGTCATCACCACCATCGCCGGTGCGATGGTGGCCGTGATGGGTCTGGAAGCCGTGGTGAACGGCCACATCGGCGTCCAGCCGCTCCAGGAGTACCACCGCGTGATGCGGGAGACGATGGCGTAAAGGACACGCCACTACAGACGGCGAACGGCATGTCTGCCTCACCCCCGTCCCCGCTCCGTCCCGGAGAGGCTTGGCGGACGCCGGCGCGAAGCGCCGACAGCGTCCGCGGGGGAACGACAACGTCTGACGGCGACGTGCCACGCATCCCGGTACCCACCTACTGACACCCCCTCTCCGGGACGGAGAGGGGGCCGGGGGGTGAGGCTGGCACGCCGCACGCCAACGTTGGCAGGCAGCCAATGATAGCGGCCTTGACGGGGCTTGGGGGTTCTAGCGCGTGCACACCTCCCGCACCAGCTCCATGTAGTACTGGAAGTGCTCGTAGGGCACGTCCGGCGGGACGGCGTGGTCAACCAGCGGCGAGAACGCCCCCTGCGCCACAAGCTGCGGGACCTTCGACATCACCTCGCGCTCGATGTCGGCCTTCGTGCAGCAATCCCGCAGCACCCGCTTGTCGATGTTCCCCATCAGCAGGATCTCCCTGCCGTACAGCTCGCGGTATCTCAGAGCATCGCAGTCGGAGGCGACCTCCAGCGGGTAGTGCAGGTTGACCCCCGCCTCCAGCCACAGCGGCAGCAGCTCGTCGACCTTCCCGTCGCTGTCCACCATGATGATGTCAATGCCGGCCTGGTGTAGCACTGCTGTCACGCGCTTCATCGCAGGCAGCATGAACTCGCGAAACCACGCCGGCGAGATGAGCGGACCGGTCTTGTGACACATGTCCTCCCACATCACGGCGTAGTCCAGATCGGGGATCTCGTCCAGCGCCCGCTCGATCAGCTTGAGCATGAAGTCGCCGATGTACTCCGTCATCTCATGGATCAGGTCGGGACAGTCCACATACCACAGGGCCAGATGCTCCATCCCCACCCAGTTGCGGATCCAGCCGTAGAACGAGCCGGCATGGATCCCCAGCGGGTAGTCCCGCCCACGATAGCAGCGCTTGAGATCTTCCCAGTACTCCGGGTACCTCACAGCCGCAGTGGGGTCGAGACGCGCCTTCCACAGCTCCCACTGCTCACGGCCCCGGATCGGGTACACCAGCCATTGCGACATGCCGATCTCACGATCGGTCCAGTGCTTGGTGCGCGCCCCCAGCTCATCCTCGACGATCCGCCAGTGCTCGGTCTGCTCCACGACCTTACTCTCGAACGGGGGCCAGGGCGCTGCATTCAGCGGGACCTGTTCCATGCGGTCGAACCCGAAGTGGGTGCTGAAGTGGGCGTCGCGCGGCATCCCTTCGCGCAGCCAGCGCTGACGGGTCTCGTTGAACGTCCACTGTGGCATGAGGAAGACGCGGTCGGGGGTGCCCCAGCGGAAGGTCTCGTGGAATCGCTGACGAGCAGTCATCGGGCAGGTGGGCATGGCTGGCATCGCCTCCGGATGGTATCGACAGTCGCCGGCGAGTAGGTTCGGTGGCCGGCCCCGCATTCCTCCTCCACCCTCCTCCCCGGCCGTGACTGCGGGCCGCTACAGGTTCGCCGCGCAGCGACCGACAAGACTAGAGACCCGGCCGAAAAGGCCACTTCCCGCCGGGTCGCTAGCGCCAAGCTGGCTGTGAGTGGCCACTGCGAGCCTCTGAGTGTAGCGTCGCGGCCTCAGAACGACTTCTCGGCCCCTCTTCCAGATGGCGGGCACCACGGCCACGCCTGGCCGGCTGTCAGCGCCGGCATGAGTGCCGGGGGGCCTCGCGACAACGAAGGGAGCAGCGGATGGCTCTGGTGCCCACGGAGTTGCCGTGCCAGGAGATGATCGCTGAAGAGGTCGCCTCCCGCCTGGCGCAACTGGCCGAACTGGTGCGCGAGGATGCCAGCGAAGCTCGCGGGCCGCGCCTGTGTGACCTCCGCCCGAGCAAGGAGGCCACGGACCCGCTCCCCAGCCTGTGGGCATTCCGGGCGGTCCGCCTGTTACCGGTGCGCGCCGTCCTGGGGGCGCGGCTGGGCGCAGTGGTGGAGTACCAGGCCGGTCGGCGCCTGGCCGACGAGGCACCGCTGCCCTCCGCAGCCTCGTTCCTCCGGCTCGCGCGTGAGCTCGGCTACGCCAGGCCGCGTCTGGTCGCCCGCAGCCAGGACGCCGTGATCATCGACCTGGAAGCCTGCCCAACCTGTCACGGGCTGCCCAACCTCGCCGAGATGGCCTGCCACCTGGAGGCCGGGTTCATCAGCCGCGCCCTCGAGCATCTCCTCCAGTGCAGCGTGCGCACGACCGAGGTACTGTGCCAGGCCAACGGGGACGAGTGCTGCCGCTTCGCCTCCTCCCTCGGTCCGGCGGGATCGGCCCCGGCCAGTGCCCGCGATCCCTCCCACCCGGCGACGGAGGACCCCGTGGAGCTCCTCGCCACGCTGGCGGGCAATGCCAACCGCGCACTGCTGCTCGCGCAGGAGCTCGCCCGCAAGAACCGCCGCCTCGAGCGCCATGCCAGCACCGATCCGCTGACCGGTCTCGCCAACCGCCGGCAGTTGATGAGCCGCCTGGAGCGCGAGATCGAGCGCTGCGCCCGCTATGGAACCCCCCTGTGCCTGGCGATGGTTGACCTCGACGACTTCAAGCGCGTCAACGACACCTACGGTCACCAGGTCGGCGACGAGGTGCTGAAGCGGACCGCCGACACGCTCTCGCGCAATCTGCGCACACTCGACCTGGCAGCCCGCTATGGCGGCGAGGAGTTCACCGTGCTGCTCCCCCATGTCGCGCTGGCCGACGGCGTCCAGGCGATGGAGCGCATGCGCGAGCTCGTGGCGGTCGACCCGGCAACACCGCACGTCACCGTCAGCGTCGGGGTTGCCTGCTGCCCCCCCGCTCCCGCGGACCTCGACGCACTCCTCTCCTTGGCCGACAGTGCGCTGTACCGCGCCAAGCTGGCCGGCAAGAACCGCGTCATCGCGGCGGCCGCACGCTGACCGCGGGGTGAGGCGTGTCGGGGCCGCTCCCGCGCCGGAGGATTTCCCCCCCCCGCGAGGAAAGAGCGTCGGGCGAGGCAGACGGCGCTGCCGTGCTACGCCCTGTGCCATGCGACTCGGACTCCCGCGGAGGCCGCCCCATGACGATGCGCGAGCGTTACGTGAACTGCCTGACCTTCGGTACTGTCGACCGCGTCCCCAATCATGAGCTGGGGATCTGGGGGCACACCTATGACCGCTGGCTGGGCGAGGGGATGCCCGAGTGGGCAATCCGCGACGGGTGGTTCGAGGGCCTCGAGGCCTGCGGGATGGACCGCCGCGAGTTCATCGACGTTCGCCTGGGGATGATGCCCGGCTTCACGCCCGAGGTGCTCGAGGAGACCGAGCGCTACATCGTGGCCCGCAACACGAGCGGCATCGTGACCCGTGCCCTCAAGGATGGGACCGTGCGCGGTACGCGCGCCTCGATGGACCAGTACCTGCGCTTCCCCGTGGTGACGCCCGAGGACTTCGCTGACGTGAAGCGCCGCTACGACACTTCGCACCCCGCGCGCTATCCGACGTACTGGGACAGCCGCTGCGCCTCGTGGGCATGTCGCGACCATCCGGTCTGCCTGTGCGTCAATTGCGCGATGGGGCTCTACTCCAACCTACGGGTGTGGATGGGGACGGAGAACCTGTCACTGGCGTTCTACGACCAGCCGGCGCTGGTGCATGAGATGGTTGAGTTCGTCGCCGACTTCACGATGGCTACGCTCCACCGGGCCCTGCACGGGGTTGACATCGACTACTTCAACTACTTCGAGGACTTCGCGTGCAAGTCGGGGCCGCTATTCTCGCCGCAGATCTTCCGCGAGTTCTTCCAGCCGCACTACACGCGCATGAACGCATTCCTGCGCGAGCACGGGGTGAGCATCATCAGCCTCGACTCCGACGGGAACACCGAGGTACTGATCCCGGGGCTCATCGAGTCGGGGATCACGATGCACTGGCCGTGTGAGATCGCCTCCGGCATGGATCCGGTGCGCCTCCGCCGCGAGTATGGCCATGACCTGGCGCTGTCGGGCGGGATTGACAAGCGCGAGATTGCCCGCGACCGGGCTGCGATCGAGCGCGAAGTGATGTCCAAGGTCCCTCAGCTCGTGGCGGATGGCGGCTACATCCCCACCCTCGACCATACCTTCCCCCCCGACATCTCCTACGACAACTTCAACTACTACATGGACCTCAAGCGCAAGTGCCTGGCGGGGGAAGTCTAGCCCCGACGAGCTTCCCTCCCCCCGGCCGGACCCCTGCGCATCCATGGAACTTGGGCCCCCGAGACGTGTTGAGAACACTCTGGGGGGAGTGAACGCTCGTCGCACGCGGCCGCGCAGCCCGGATCGCGCCGGTTGGGCTCGCGGCCGTACGCACTCATCGCTCGTGAGACCCGGCCGCCACGGCCGGGTCTCGCCCTTACGCCAGCTCGCTCATCACGGCCACCTGGTAGTCATACGACTCGCGCAGCTTCTGCTCCGTCGTGATCCCCACCGGCTTCACACAGTAGCCCCCGCGGAAGTCCTCGAGGTTGATGTACCCCTCGTACCCATTGTCCTTCAAGGCCTGGAAGATGAGCCTGAAGTCCGCGATGCCGTCCGCGAGTGAGGCGTTGTCCCAGTACCAACCCCGCTCCGGCGTGTGGTACCAGCCCATGTTCTTGGCGTGGACATGCGCGATGTAGCCCCCCAGCATCTCGATGCCCATGCGCCAGTTCTCCATCCCCTCGGTGACCATGTTCCCCGGGTCGAGGATGCAGCCGACGGAGCGCGGGTCGAAGTGCTCGACGACCCGCAGCGTCGCTGCGGCGCTGGCACAGATCGTCCGGCCATGGATCTCAATCAAGGCCCGCACGCCGTGGTCGGCCGCCATCTTCTCGATGGTCCCGTAGTCGGCCACCACCTTCGCGTACAACTCGGGGTAGCGCGTGCCGCCGTCATAGCCGGCCGAGCCGATGCGGACGTTGGGCGCGCCCATGACCTGGGCGGCCTTCATGATGCGCTCGATCTTGACGAAGTCGTGGGTCGACGAGCTGGTGCCCAGCGAGGGGATGGCCAGGCCAAACCGCTCGGCCACCTCCCGGGCACGGAACGCATCATCCTCGAGGTTCGTCATACTAACGTGCCATTCGCCCCCGCTGCCAAACACATTGTCGGGGTAACCGACCGTCCACTCGATGCCGGTGTAGCCGATCTCGCTGACGAGCTTGGCCGCATCGTCTCGTCGGTAGTCGGGCAGGACGATGGAATAGACTCCGAGCTTCATGCTGGACTTCCTTTCCGGCCGGCGTGGCATTGTGCCGCAGTGGCGCCGACCGGCAACCCACTTCGCCGGTCGCGTGTCAAAGACCTCGGAGGTAATCCGGCGCCCGGGCCGGAAGAACCTCATTGCGGTGCACGAAGCGCCACCGGCGCATAGGCCGACCGTCTCGACGCCGCTGTTTGTCGCGTCGTTTCGTCTGCCTGTCATCCTGAGCCCAGACCGCGCAGCGGTCCTCTGGCGAAGGATCAGCATCAGCCGAAGGCGCTCGTATGCGGAATGTGATCCTTCGTCGCTGCGGCTTCTGCGAAGCCGCATTCGCTCCTCAGGATGACATCGGCCCAGAGGCCCGGTTCGTGCGGCCGCCAACGGACTAGCCAAAGAACCGCGGCGTCGTCCCGGTCGGCGAGTCATTGTCGAGCGGGACGCTCGACCTACGCGGCTGGTGCGTCCCGTCTGCCCCGAAAGGAGTACTCAGCCGTGCCACTTACCCATGCCGCCTGCGTAGTCCTGGCGCTGGTGCCTCTGGCCGCCGTGGCCGCGGGCGGGGCCCCGGACTTCTCCGCCATGGAGCCGACCTACGACATCGACGTGTGCATCCTCGGTGGGGGTCCCGCGGGCACCGCCGCGGCCATCGCAGCCGCCCGCAATGGCGCACGGACGCTCCTGGTCGAGCAGTATGGTACCCTCGGCGGGACCAGCACCGCCGCCGGCGTCAACGTGTTCATGAGCTTCCGCTGCGCCGGCGGGGTGTTCCGCGAGGTGCTGGCACGCCTCGACAAGCTCGGCGCCCGCCGAGAGTCGACGTTCGACGCCAACCTCATGGCCGTGGCGCTCGACGAGCTGGTCACGGAAGCGGGGGTGAAGGTGTTGCTCTACACCCGCGCCGTCGCGTGCCTCACCGCACCCGGGCGCCCATGGCAGGGCAAGCCCCGCACCACGATCACCGGCCTGGTGATCCACAACAAGTCGGGGCTGCAGCGCGTGCAGGCGCGCGTCTTTGTCGACTGCAGCGGCGACGCCGATCTCGCGGCGTGGGCCGGTTGTCCGTATCAGATCGGTCGCCCCGAGGACGGAGCCACACAGCCGATGACGATGATGTTCCGCATGGGGGGCTGCACCTACGCGGGCGGATCGCTGATGCGCTGGCCGGGCATGGCGGACTACTGGGCCAGCTACTACTGGAACCCCAACCCCGGCGAGGTCACCCTCAACATGACGCGGATCAAGGGCTTCAGTGGGCTCAGCGGGGAGGACCTGACGCAGGCGACGATGGCCGGGCGTCAGGCCGTGATCCAGGCCGTCACGGCCCTGCGCGCAAACGTGCCCGGCTTCGAGAACGCCTACCTCCTGTCACTCCCGGCGCAAGTCGGGGTCCGCGAGACGCGGCGGGTGACCGGCGCGACCGTCCTGACGGGCGACCAGATCCTGCAGCCCCACCACACCTACGCCCACCGCGGCGACGTCATCGCGCGCAACGACTACAGCGTCGACATCCACGACCCCTCCGGCACGAAGGCGGAGATCGTGCGCGTGCCACAGCCCTATGAGGTCCCGTACCGCTGCCTGCTCCCCCGCGGGGTTGACAACCTGCTGGTCGCCGGGCGGCCGGTGTCGACCGACCATGTTGCCCACTCCTCGCTCAGGGTTCAGCCGGCGTGCTACTCGCTCGGGCAGGCGGGAGGGACGGCCGCGGCCCTGTGCGTGCGCCACCGCACCGGGCCGTGGGAGATTGGCCGGCCGGCCGCCGCGCGCGGGGAGCCGGCCATCCTGCGCGAGCTCCAGTCACTGCTCATCACCCAGGGGGCCGATCTGGGGCCCGTCTGCGCACGCCGCCTCGGGCTCGAGCCCCAGTGGCGCGCGTGGCAACTGCGCTACCGCATGGAGGCCTACCCGGCCCCCGCGGGCTTCGAGGATGTTCCCACAGGTCACCCCGCCTATGACGCGGTGATGGGGCTCGCGCGGATGGGGGTCCTGCGCGGGGTCTCCCCGACGCGCTTTGATGCCGCGGCGCCCGCCTCGCTGGCGACAGTGGCCGCGGTGGTGTCGCGGGCGATCGCGCTCCTGCCGACCGAGCGGCCGACCCCTCCGCCCGCCCCGCTCCCGGCTCCCCTCAGCGGGCAGTGGTGGTCGAGCGGCCTGGCTGACTGCGTGGCCCGCGGGGTCATTGCGCCGGAGCGGTTGACCGACCTCGATGCCACGGCCGGGATAACCGCACAGGAGCTGCGCCCGCTCCTGCTGGCGGCGTTCCCCGCCGGCGGGCCGTTGCCCGAGCTGCCGACCGGGCTGACCACGGCACAGGGCGCCGTTACGCGGGCCGCTCTGGCGTTCTGGCTGTGGCCCCGCCTGCGCGACTGGCGATGATCTCGCGAGGCCCGCGGAAGTGCGACGGCCCGCCGGCCCGCCGAGAAGAGCGGCCGAAGAGCCGTTCTGAGGCCGCGAAGCCACGCCGGAATGGCTGTGGGGGGCACTCAGCCGGCCGCTACCCCTCGGGGGCCGGCCGGATGTGGCCTTTCGGGCCGGACCCCTGGCGGTCCGCGAAGGAGTCCTGTCGCCGGAGGCGAAACTGCAAAGCGTCGTCGACCTACCCAACGGAGGCGTAGCGAGAGGAGGGATTCGGGTTCGGTGCTCGACCCGTGGGCGATGGCCAACGGGTGCCTGGCAGACGTCGTGCGAAGTCGATCAGAAACACAACGGAAGGGTGGAAACAGCATGAGCAAGTTTCACGCCGGCAGAATCGCACTCACGATATGCGTGCTTGCACTGCTTGGCCTCGGTACCCAGTTCTTGATGATGGGGTGTGGCGGGAGCGACGGCGACAAGGGTGCGAAGGGTGACACCGGCGCAACCGGACCCGCGGGCACGACCGGAGCGACCGGGGCCGCCGGCCCGGACGGCGCGGACGGCCAGGACGGCGCCACCGGCGCCACCGGCGCCACCGGCGCTACCGGGCCCGCCGGCCAGGATGGACAGTCGGCGGTCACCACCATCGTCGGCCAGCTCCGCGATGTCGCCGGCGAGCCGACCGGTGAGGGGATGGTCATCGCCCGGATGATCGCCATGCCAATCTTCCCGGGTACCATTAGCGCCACCGCAGTCGCCGGCAGCGTGGGCGTGAAGACCAATGCCGTCGGTGCCTTCTCCATCACTGTGATCCCGGGCACGTACGAGGTGTATGCGGTCCGCAAGCCAGTCACCGACGCCGTCACCCCGGCGAGCGAGGCCTACGTGTATGACGATCCGGGTGGCGTCCAGACTGTCGTGGCCAGCCTGAACTCGGCCACCGTGCTGCCTGCGCCGCTCGTCCTGGTGGCCGTGACGGAGGCCACCTCCTTCGAGACGAACATCCCGAGTGTGGGCGGCAAGTACCAGTTGGCCTGGACGGCGGGAGCGGCCAAGTACTTCGTCTGGCACTTCGATGACCTGCCGACAGACGCCTCGAGTGTTAGCACGCGCTTCATCGCCCGCCTCGAGCCCGATGGCGGCGACTACTTTGATGTCGATGGCGACCTCGACGTCGACTATGTCGGCACCGACCAGGACCAGGCGGCACTACCCATTCCCGACGGGATCACGGTCGGCTACATGGTCTCGGCCGGTGTCAGTGGCTCCTCGCGAATGGCCAACCACATCGTTCCGTTTGACCCGATCGTGCCGGAGCTATGGGATGCGAACTGGGACGTGAGGCACGGTCGCGCCTCGCAGGCGGTGGACGGGGACCACGGATACCCGATCCTGCCGGCATCGGCGGGCGGCGACAACCTCCGGCAGACGTACGTCCGGATCACTCGCGGCTCTACCGCGCCAGTGCACTCGGTCCTCCTGCACCCCAGCCAGGTGCTGTGCCTGCAGGCTGTCACCGGTCATACCATCAACTGGCTGGCGGAGGCACCGCAGTTCTAGCAGAGCGGCCGAAAGGCCGTCTTGAGGCCGCGAAGCCCCGCCAGAATAGCTCTGGTGGGCACTCAGGCGGCCGCGACGCCTCGGGGGCCGGCCGGATCTGGCCTCCTCAACCGGACCCCTGGCTTCCCGCCAGCCCCCGCCCCCCCGCCCGATCGCGGTGCAATGGCGCGCCGCACGCGGCGATGTCTGCGCGAGACGCCAGCTTGGCCGGAACGCCCTCGGCACGGATTTCCCCCAGCATTCCGGTCACCCCCCGGAGGGCGTTCCGGCCGCCCTCGCGTTGGGCGGAGGACGATCACCGGCGGGGAAGCTGCCCCCGGAAGACACGGAAACGGACAGAGCCGCCAGAGTCCCCCCCAATCACCGCTTGCCGTTGACGTGCCCGTTTCCGTGTCCTCCGTGGACCTCAGAGCCGTCCGGGGCGAGTTGCAGCCCGGGCAGGGGTCTGCTATACTGGATTTCTCGCACGGCGGCGGCAGTGCCGCCCCTGGCCGGGACCCGCGGCCGTAGCGCCCGCCGCATCCAGTCCCGCGCCGGCCGGCGTGCTTCGCCGGCTGCGCGTGGTGTGGTGCCTGCGGCCCGATGTTCTGCCCATGCCAGCCGTCGAAGGGCTTCCTCCATGATCCATCTCGAGGGCGTCAGCGTGACCTACCGCTCCGGGACCCGGGCGCTGACGAACGTCGATCTGCACGTCGAGCGGGGCGAGCTGTGCTTCATCGTCGGCGCCTCTGGGAGCGGGAAGTCCACGCTCTTGCAGTTGCTCTATCGTGAGATCGCGCCGACGACGGGCCGCGTGATCATCGACGGGCAGGATGTTGCCCAGCTACCCGACGCAAAGGTCCCTTTTCTTCGCCGAAAGATGGGCATTGTGTTTCAGGATTTCCGTCTGCTTCCCGAGATGACCGTGTGGGAGAACGTCGGGTTCGCGATTGACGTGCTGGGCGCAACCCGTCGCGAGAAGCACCGCAAGGTGCCGATCAGTCTCGAGCTGGTGGGGCTGGCGGACAAGGCGGCGTCGCGCCCGGGCGAGTTGTCGGGAGGCGAACAGCAGCGCGTGTGTATCGCGCGAGCGCTCGTCAACGGCCCCCCGCTCCTGTTGTGCGATGAGCCCACCGGCAATCTCGATCCTGACACCTCGTGGGACATCGTTGAGCTCATCTCTCACATCGCGGAGACCGGCACCACGGTGCTCATGGCCACGCACGACAAGTACATCGTCGACCGGATGCGGCGGCGTGTGGTGAACCTGGTTCAGGGCACGGTCGTCAGAGACGACAGGACCGGCAGCTATGATGTCGCTTAACACCCTGGAGTTCCTGACAGGGCAGGCCGCAGCGGCCGTCAGGCGCAACCCCCTCGTGACGGTGGCGGCCGTGACGAACATCACGGTCACACTGGCCATCCTTGGCGTCTTCTTCCTGATGGCCATGAACCTGCACGAGATGGCGGAGCGGGAAGCCAAGGCGGCGATCATCACCTGCGAGCTGTCCGGCGCCGTTCCGGCGGCCGACGCCGAGGCCGCCTTGCTTGCGGACGTACGGGTCAAGCGGACGCGATTCGTCACCAAGGAGCAGGCCCTCAGCGACACCGCCAAGAAGTGGGGCTTTGACTACCAGGCCCTCAAGCTGCTGCCCAATCCCCTGCCTGACACCATCCTCGTGTATGTGAACGACCCTCGGCAGATCGAGGCCCTGTGCCGGGACAGCGCGAAGATCAAGGGCGTGCGCCACTCGTGGTACCCGCAGGAGGTCACCCGCAAGATCCTGGTGGTGGCACGCGCCGTCAACATCGCCGGGCTGGGGATGGGCATCGTGCTGGTGATCGCGGCTCTCACC
>CAZIWQ010000012.1:0-837 GCA_964542355.1 uncultured Armatimonadia bacterium | reverse complement strand
CTCTCACCGTGATCAGCACCACGATCCGACTGACAATCTACGCCCGCCGCCGCGAGATCCGCATCATGCAGCTTGTCGGGGCGACGCGCTGGTTCATCCGCCTCCCACTGATGCTGGAGGGCGTGTTCTATGGCCTGAGCGGCGGCCTGCTGGCAGCCGTGCTCGTGCTCATCTCCTACGCATCGGCGGAGCGGTATGTCGCGGAGAATCTGCAGTTTTTGAGTATCGCCTTCGATGCGAGCTTCCTGACCCTCTTCGGCGTCGGGCTGACGGTGTTCGGAGCCCTGTTCGGCGTCGCGGGCAGTGTGGCAGGTGTCAACCGCTATCTGAAGCTCGTCTAGGGACACGGCGGCACGCGGCATCTGACACGCGGCACTGGGCGGACGCCAACGGCGGGAGCGTGGGGGCGTGAGGAGGTCGCCGGATTGCAGCGACAACCATCTACCCTGAGGGGCAGCGCCGATGAGTACTGAGCGCAGGGACCGGCGGCTTCTGGCAGCGATCCTCGGCGTCTTCTGCCTGACCGTGCTGTGCGTCCCGCTGCAGGTGGATGCGCAGGGGGGGCGGCTGCGCTCGCGCCTGGACGATGCCAGGCGCCGGACCACGGCCGCGCGTGAGGACCTCATGAAGGCGCGGGCGCACGCCCGGCAGACCCGCAACCGGCTCGTCGATGCGCAGCAGGCCCTGGCGGCGGCCGAAGCGCGCCTGGCCCGTGCGAAGCGCCGGCTCGCACTGACCCGGCGGGAGTTGGCCGACGTCCGCCACGAGCTGGCCGAGACCCGCAAGCGGCTCGCGCTCCACCAGGACGCCATGGCCCAGCGCATGCTTGCCCTGTTC
>CAZIWQ010000011.1:0-22072 GCA_964542355.1 uncultured Armatimonadia bacterium | reverse complement strand
GGTGTCGGCGCCTTCCCGCGCCCGGCCGCGCCGCGCGCGATCTGGCTGGGCTGCGCCGCCGGTGCCACCGAGCTCAGCGCCCTGGCGACAGACCTGGAGACAGCGCTGTGCCAGGCGGGACTGGCCACGCCCGAGCGGAGGCCGTTCGAGCCCCACCTCACCATCGGGCGCAACAAAGACGCCGGCCACGCTCCCGGGCTCGGAGCGGCCATCACGGCCCGGGCCGCCGTCGAGATCGGCCGCATGTCGGTCACTCACTTCGCTCTCGTACAAAGCCGCCTGACGCCCCGGGGCCCACTGTACACCGTCCTCGCCCGCTGCAGCCTGGGCGAAGCGGCGGCACCCGGCGCCGACAGCGCGGATGATGGATGCCCCGCGACGTAGTTCCACCCGCGCCGGCTCAACGCCGCCGGTGCATCACACCGAACCGCGGCTTGCCGCAGGCCCGCGAAAGCCGCCGGGGGAGATGGAATCCACTATGGCCGTGAACACCAACAAGAAAGCCGCGACGCCTGCCGACCGTGCCAAGGCGCTCGACGTGACGCTGTCGCAGATCCAGAAGCAGTTCGGGGAGGGCGCCGTGATGCGCCTGGGGCAAGAGCCCAGCCGCCTGGCCGTCGATGTCATCTCCACGGGCGCACTGAGCCTGGACATCGCCCTCGGTGTCGGGGGGCTGCCGCGTGGCCGCATCGTCGAGCTCTACGGCAACGAGGGCTCGGGGAAGACGACCCTCACGCTCCACCTGCTGGCCGAGACGCAGCGCCGCGGGGGCACCGCCGCCTTCATCGACGCCGAACACGCCTTCCCGCGCGACTATGCTGAGCATCTCGGCGTCGACCTCGACAGCCTGCTCGTGGCTCAGCCGGACACGGGTGAGCAAGCACTGGCGATCTGTGACGCTCTCGTCCGCAGCGGCGCCGTCGATGCCGTCGTCATTGACTCCGTGGCGGCCCTCGTCCCCGCGGCGGAACTCGAGGGTGAGATGGGCGACGCCCACGTCGGCCTGCAGGCCCGGCTGATGAGCCAGGCGCTCCGCAAGCTCGCCGGCTCCGTCGCCACCGCCAACACCGTTGTCGTGTTCATCAACCAGATCCGCGAGAAGATCGGCGTCATGTTCGGCAACCCGGAGACCACGCCGGGCGGGCGCGCGCTCAAGTTCTGGGCCTCCGTCCGCCTCGAGATCCGCCGCTCCGAGTCACTCAAGCGCGGCACCGACGTCATCGGCAATCGCGCCCACGTGAAGGTCGTCAAGAACAAGGTTGCCCCGCCCTTCCGCAAGTGCGAGTTTGACATCATCTACGGGGAGGGTGTCTCCCGCTACGGCTGTATCCTCGACGAGGGGCTCAACCTCGGCCTGGTCGAGAAGTCCGGTAGCTGGTTCAACTACGGCGACGAGCGCCTCGGACAGGGGCGGGAGAACGCCGTCGAGGCGCTGGCGAACGACGCTGCGCTCGCCACGCAACTCGATGCGCAGATCCGGGAAGCTCATCACCTCACCGCAACGACGCCGATCGCCACGCCGGACGAGGCGCCCGCCGATGATGCGGCGACGCGCGATCCGGCGAAATGACGTGCGGGGCCTGACCCATGACACACTCCGCGCAGCCTGGGGAAGGAGGGATCGTGGGCGCGATGGGAGCCATCGCGGCCGTCAGGCCGTACCCGGGGCGCCCCCACTGCTACGAGTTGGTGCCGGAAGGCCATCCCAGTCTTGTCGTGCACGAAGACGTGATTGTGCGGCTTGAGCTCAGCGTGGGCACACTCCTGACACAGCAACTGGTCGCAGCCATCGCCCACGAGCAGCAAGTTGCCGACCTGTCCGCGGCGGCGCTCAGACTCCTCGAGGCCCGCTCGCGCAGTCGCCGGCAACTGGCCGCAGCCTTGACCAAGAAGGGAGGCAGTGCCTGCGTCATTGGAGAGGTCCTGGCGCAGCTTGAGAAGCTAGGCCTCGTCGATGACGAGGCCTTCGCCCGCGATCTCGCGCAAAGCCTCCTGCACCGTCGCGTTGTGGGACGGCAGGGATTGTTGTACAGGCTTCAGCAGAGCGGGCTCACCGATGAGGTGGCATGTGCTGCGGTGGCGCTCGCAACCGAGGGCGTCGATGAGACCAGGCGAGCGATGGAGGCACTGGCGCCGCGCCTGCCCGACTGGCAGGCCCTGACCCCGGCGAAGCGCCGGTCCCGCGCGTTCCATCTGCTCTCCCGCCTGGGGTTTGACCAGGATGCGATCGACGATGCCCTCACCACTGCCCTGGCCGATGAGTGACCCCGGCGGCACCGGGGCGCGCGACGAACCAACCGGTCCGCGCACCCTCCTGCCCCCCGGCCAGGGATTGCGCCCGATACTACCGGAGGTGATCCACGGTGATTCCCACCGTGATAGCTGTTATATGCGCTGTTGTCGCTGCGGCTGCAATTGTCTACGCTGTGCTCAAGTCCCGGACCGCCTCGGGCGAAGCCATCCGTGCATGCTCGGAGATGCAGGCCGAGATCGAAGAGACCAAGCGGACCCTCGAAGCCGAACGCCGTGAGCTGAAGCTCGCCGCCAAAGAAGAAGAGATCAAGCTGCGCGAACGCCTCGAAGACGACGCCAAGCGCGGCCGTGCCGAACTCGACAAAACCAAGAAACGCCTCGATGAGCGCGAAGATAACCTCGACAAGCGCAAGCATGAAATCGACCAGCGCACCGCCGCGCTGGAGAAGTCCGAGCAGCGGATCCATGATTCCCAGGCCGAGGCCGACACGCTCGTGGAGCGCCGGCGCGCGGAGCTGGAGCATGTTGCCGCGATGACCACGCAGGAGGCCCGGACACTGTTGCTGAGCGAAGTCGAGCGCGAAGTGCGCCATGAGACGGCGCAACTGATCCGCCGCATCGAAGATGAAGCGCGCAAGGACTCCGACCGCCGCGCTGCCGAGATCATCAGCCGCGCGATCCAGCGCTGTGCCGTCGACCAGACCACCGAGACGACTGTCTCTGTCGTCCCGCTCCCCGGCGATGAAATGAAGGGCCGCATCATCGGCCGCGAGGGCCGCAACATCCGCTGTTTCGAGCAGTTCACCGGCATCGACCTGATTGTCGACGACACTCCGGAAGCGGTTGTGCTCTCCGGCTTCGACCCCGTCCGCCGCGAGATCGCCAAGGTCGCGCTCGAGATGCTCATCTCCGACGGCCGGATCCATCCCGGTCGCATCGAGGAGACGGTGGACCGCGCCCGCAAGCAGACGGAGGAGCGGATGGAGGAAGCCGCGGAGCGCGCCTCGTTCGAGACCGGTATCTCCGGCATGCACCCCGAGATCATGAAGCTGCTCGGGAAGCTCCGCTACCGCACCAGCTACGGCCAGAACGTGCTCAAGCACTCGATCGAGGTCTGCCACCTCGCGGGGGCGATGGCCGCCGAGCTCGGCGCGCGCGTCAACATCGCCAAGCGCGGGGGCCTGCTCCACGATCTGGGCAAAGCCGTCGACTTCGAGCGCGATGGCACCCATACCCAGATCGGCGCCGAGATCGCCAAGGCCCGCGGCGAATCGGCCGAGGTCATCCACTGCATCGCCGCCCACCACGAGGACATTGAGCTGCAGACCATTGAGGCCGCCCTCGTCCAGGCGGCCGACGCCATCTCCGCCTCCCGCCCGGGCGCCCGCCGCGAAACCCTGGAGACCTACCTCAAGCGCCTCGAAGGCCTCGAAGCCATCGCTTCCAGCTTCGAAGGCGTCGACAAGGTGTTCGCCATCCAGGCCGGCCGGGAGGTGCGCGTCATTGTCCGCCCCGAGAAGATCGACGACCTGCAGGCCCATCGCCTTGCCAAAGGCATGGTCGCCCGCATCGAGAGCGAACTCGACTATCCCGGCCAGATCCGCATCACGGTCATCCGCGAGACCCGCGCCGTTGAGTACGCCAAGTGAGGCCTGACCCGTGAAGATCCTGTTCATCGGCGATGTCGTCGGACGCCCCGGCCGGCGCGCAGTCCACCAACTGCTCCCCGCCCTCCGCGAGCGTCACCAACTCGACTTCGTCATCATCAACGCCGAGAATGCCGCCGCCGGCTACGGCATCACCCAGAGCACCGTCTCCGAGCTGTTCAGCGTCGGAGCCGACTGCCTGACGACCGGCAACCATGTGTGGGCGCAGAAGGAAGCCGCCCAGGTACTCGACCATGACCACCGCGTCCTGCGTCCCGCCAACTACCCCCCCGGCACCCCCGGCGTCGGCGCGTCGGTGTTCCACACCCCCAGCGCCGGCACCATCGGGGTTATCAACCTGCTGGGGCGCGTGTTCATGGAGCCGGCCGACTGTCCCTTCCGCGCCGGCCGCGAGCTCGCCGAGAGCCTGAGCCGCCAGTGTGATGCCATCATCGTCGACTTCCACGCCGAGGCGACCTCCGAAAAAGCGGCGCTGGGCTATCACCTCGACGGCCACGTCACCGCCGTGCTCGGCACCCACACCCACGTCCAGACCGCCGACGAGCACATTCTGCCCCATGGCGCGGCCTTCATCACCGACTGTGGCATGACCGGGCCCACCGCTACCGTCATCGGCGTGCGCCCCGAAATCGTGCTCAAACGCTTCCTGCTGGGCCTCCCCGTCCGCTTCGAGGTCCCCAAGGGCGGACCCGCGGTGCTGTGTGGGGTCATCGTCGAAACCTCGGCCCACGCCCTGCGCGCGCGCACGATTGTCCGCCTACAGATCTTGACGGATACCAGCGAGGAGGTATCATAGACACACAGCGTTGCCGGCCGGCCCCCTGGATCGCCCACGGCCCGGGGGGCCGAGCTGCCCGGCGGGAGGCCGGCCAGCCCCCACCGGGCGCTGCACGCAACCCGCCGTCCGCAATACTCGATCGCAATTTTCGCAGCATTGAACGATGCAACCGCGCGCATCAGGGCGGCTGTTGCCTCCCGGGCTCGACCCGCGGCGGCAAGCTTCCCTCTGGGCGGATGCGGAGAAGGGGGATGCACCGTTGAGCACACTGAAGGTAGGTTCGCAGTCAGACCCCAACAAGGTCGCCGGGGCTCTCGCCGGGACGATCCGCGAGCAGGGCAAGGCCGAGATGCAGACGATCGGGGCCGGGGCACTGAACCAGGCAGTCAAGTCGATTGCCATCGCGCGCGGATTTCTTGCTCCCGCCGGCATCGACCTGGTCTGCTATCCCGCGTTTGTGGACGTCGACATCGACGGCAGCGAGCGCACCGCCATCCGGCTCTTCATCGAGCCGCGCTGACCCCGCCGGGTCACCGTCAGTGGGGGGCGCACCGCACCGCACGGGCGCTAACCTGAGCCGTGCGGGTGTCTCTGGAGGGGCCGGATTCCGCCGAGCGGGAACCGCGGCGTCTGCGGTCGCCGTGTAGGTCGAGCGTCTCGACGGCGCGCAACGGTATCCCACGGCCGCAAGGTGGCCGCCGGTTCGTCTGCTGCCGCCCATCGCGGCGGCCCGGCCGGCTCGCCGCCACCATCCCATCCTGGGGAGTCCCCCATGCCCACCACACGGTCGTCGCCGCTGAGGATCGCCTGCTGCGTCGTGCTCATCGCCCTCCCCGGGCTCGTTCGCCACGCCCTCGCCGAGGGCACTCCGCGCGTCACGACCCTCACTGTCTTGCCCGTGGCGAGCCGCGCAGGCGCCCTGGTGCAGCTCGCGGCCAAGCTTGCCGACACCGAACGCCGCCCCCTCGAAGGCAAGACCATCGCCTTCCGGGTCGACGGCGCGGACTTCGTCGACAACAGCGCGCCGACCGATGCCACCGGGTTCGCGCGGGTTACCTATCCCGTGCCCGCGACGGCCACGGCCGGCGCACACCCCGTCGTCGTGCGCTTCCCGGGCGACGCGGAGGCCGCCGCGGTCGAGGCCACCGGCACGCTCACTCTCGCCGCCCCGCCCCCCACCAGCATCCGGCTCCAGCCGGCCGACCACTCCCTGCAAGCCGGCGAGACGATCACCTTCTCCGTCCGCGACAACAACGGGCGCGACGTCACCGCCCAGTGCCGCCTCGATGTGCAGGCGGAGGCGAAGGGCACCTGGACCGGCGCAACCTACCGCTGCGCGCGGGTGGGCACGTGGCTGGTCACCGCGGTCTGCAACACACTCACCGACTCCACCACCGTGTCAGTGGTGGTGGCGCGCGCCGCGAAGGTCATGCTGGCACCCACCGACTCCTATATCGCCCCCGGGGAGACACAGCCCTTCACGGTCACCGCGCTGGATGCCGCCGGCAACCGCTGGAACCCGATCGTGCCGGATGCGGACTGGGTCGAGGATGGTGCCGGTGCCTTCGAGACCGGGAACAACACCTATACCTCGCGCCGGCCCGCAGATAACGGCAAGACCGTCAAGATCGCCTGCCGCGTCGACGGGGTCGCCAGCAATAGCGTCACGCTTGCCGTCGAGGGGCGCGCGGCCGGCTTCACCCTGGCGTGGGATCGCAGTGACCAGACCTTCTACCTGTGTTCCACGCCCGGCACGCCCCGCCGGGGCATCCCCCTCCGGGAGAGCGGCCCGCTGACGATCAACGGGCGGACGGTCACCGTCACCCTCAAGGGCAGCGAGGGCGACCAGACCGCCACCATCGCCAACTGCTCGCGCACCAACTCGCTCCGCGTGCGCTGGATGATGATCGACGAGAACCTGCGTGTCGTCCGCCAGACGAGCACTGTGGCGGGCAAAACGCAGCGCCTGGACTGGGACGGCACGGGGCCCTTCGTCGGCCTGACCCACGTGCTCGGGGCCTACCGCGCGGCCCCGCCGGCGCTCTGGACCACCGTGACGGCCGGCCAGGCCCCGCAGGGACATACGCGCTGACGGCACCGCCGGCACCTCGGCTGTAAGTCGCGTCGGCCGACCGTCGCGGTCGGGAGGGGCCTGTGTCGAGCGGGACGACGCCGCCCCGGCACCGCGACCGCTAGCTCGGCACGTGGATGGCGCGCCCCAGGCCCGCCAGCGCCGCCTCGCCGACTGCCTCCGACAGCGTCGGGTGGCTGTGGATCGTGTTGCCGACGTCACTGAGCGTGCATCCCATCTCCACTGCCAGCGTGATCTCAGCCATCAGCTCACTGACGTCCGGCCCCACCGCGGAGGCGCCGATGACCTGGCCGCTCGCCGCGTCCGCCACGAGCTTCACCATCCCCTCGCGCTCCCCCGTGACGGCGGCCTTCCCGATGGCCGCGAACGGACAGGTGCCCACGCGCACAGCGATGCCCCGCTCCCGCGCTTCGTGCTCGCGGAGGCCGACGGAGGAGATCTGGGGGTACGTATAGACCACGGCCGGCACTGCGCCGTAGTTGATGTGGCCCCCCTCGCCGAACATGGTCTCCGTGGCCGCCACCGCCTCGTGCGAGGCCTGGTGTGCCAGCCCGATCCCGCGCAGACAGTCACCGGCCGCATACACCGAGGGGACGCTGGTCCGCAGCGCGTCATCGATGGTGATGCGGCCACGATCCGTCGCCACCCCGACCGCCTCGAGGCCGAGCTCGCCTGTGAGCGCTCGCCGACCGGCGGCCATCAGAATCGCATCCGCCTCGACCACCTTCGCCTCGCCCGCCTGCTCGTAACACAATCGCTTGCCTTCCGCCGTGTGCTCGATGGCCGAGCAGCGGGCACTAAGTTGCAGTGAGACGCCCGACTTCTTCAAGGACCGCGCGAGTACGTCGGTCACCTCGGGATCCTCCGCCGGGACGATGCGCTCGAGCATCTCCACCAGGGTGACCTTCGTCCCCAGGCGTGAGTAGACATACGCGAACTCACACCCGATGGCGCCCGCGCCGATGATCGCCAGCCGTGCAAACGGCCCCGGTAGCGTCACCGCCTCGTCGCTGGTGAACACGCCCTCGCCGTCCGCGCCCGGGATGGGCAGCACGAACGGCACCGATCCCGTCGCCAGCAGGACGAAGCGGGCATCCACCGTCTTCTCCTGGCCCGCCTCGGAGCAGACGGTGACCTGGTTGGGGCCGGCCAGGCGGCCGCGTCCCTTCACTGTCGTGATCCGGTTCGCCTTCAGCAGCTCAGCGACCCCCGACACCAACTGCCGCACACAGCGCTCCGCGTGCTTGCGGATCCCGTCGTAATCAACCTCCGGCTCGGCGAACTTGATGCCGAAGCGCCGGCCCCCGGCGGCTTCGTCCAGCAGGTGCGCACTGTGGATCAGTGCCTTCGTGGGGATGCACCCGCGGTTGAGGCAGGTACCGCCGAGCTCGCGCTCCTCGATCACCGCCACCTTCGCACCCAGTTGCGCGGCCCGGATTGCCCCCACGTACCCCGCGGGCCCCCCACCGATGACGATCAGGTCGAACTGTGCCATCTCACGTACCTCCAACTCTTGCAGTTTCTCTCGAGGAGCGGCCGAAAAGCCGTTCCGAGGCCGCGAAGCCACGCCAGAATGGCTCTGGCGGGCACTTGGCCGGCCGCTACGCCTCGGGGGCCGGCCGGATGTGGCCTTTTCGGCCCGACTTCGAGCGCTCACTCATGGGACCAGAACAGCTTTGACGGCTTCCCGGGATTCCACCGCGGCCAACGCGGCGTTGGCCTCCCCCAGGCTGAAGCGGTGTGTGGTCAGCCGATCCAGCCCGTAGCGCCCCGACAAGAGCAGCGCGACGGCCTGGTGCAGGTGCCCGGCGTCTGACACCCATACCCCCTGCATCCGCACTTGCTTGCGTGCCACCTGTTCGTAGACGTCGACGGCTGTCGTGCCGATGGGTGATGCCACGCCGGGGAGCACCACCGTGCCGCCCGCGCGCACGGCAGCGAGGGCCTGGGTGACGCTGGCCCCGGTTCCCGCGGCGTCAACCACCACGTCGAACCCGGCTCCCAGCCACTGCGGCTGCGCGGCACTCATCACGCTGGTGCATCCCATCGCCGCCGCCAGCGCCAGCCGGCTCCGGCTGCGCTCCGTCCCCGCCATCACTACCTCCGCGGCGCCCCGGGCGAAGGCGAAGGCCGCGGCGTACAGTCCCAGCGGCCCCGGCCCCAACACCAGCACCCGGTCGCCGACCGCCTGCCCGCTGAGCTCCGCCGCGTGTGCCGCCGTCGCCCCGCTGCAGGTCACCGCGACAACCGCCGTCGGGTCGACCGTCGCCGGCAGCACGATCACCTCGCACGCGGGCCGCACGTACACCTGCTCTGCCCAGCAGCCATTGAGCCAGAACGGCGCCCGGGCCCCCAGCGAGATGCCATACACCTCCCGCGCTTCGCACAGCGCCGGCCGATGCTTCACTGCACACTGATAGCAGCGCCCGCAGGTGGCCCCGCGGTTCCACACGACCAGATCCCCCGGCGCCACCGGACGCCCCTGCAGGTCCGTGCGCTCTCCGCCCATCTCCTCGACCCAGCCACACCCCTCGTGCCCCAGGACCATCGGCAAGAGCTCCGGGCTCACCCGGGGGTCACGGCCGCGCGCGATCTCCAGGTCTGAGCCGCAGATCCCCGCCGCCGCCACGCGCACCAGGAGCCCTCCCCCCTCCACCGCCGGCACCGGCAGCTCCACCGGCACCACCGGCCGCCCGAACTCGGTGAGCGCCATGGCCCGCGCTCGTCCGCCGGAACCTCGCTCAGCCCCCATTGCGGTCGCCCGCCCTCGGTGCCGACACCGACGCAGCCGGCCCTCCGGCCACATCCCCCGCACCGGCGAGGCGGGGCCACGTGCCCCCTCGCCCCCTGCTTTCGCTCTGAGTCACCCGACGATCTCTGACCATCGGGGCTGAGCGCGGGCCCCGCTCTGTTGGCTCCTGCTCGGGCTGCAGATGCGAGTATAGCTTTGCGTGGAAAAACCTGTGCATACTGTTCAAAACCTCTGTGTGGACAAGTGAGTGCCCTCTGCAGGCAAACCGGTACCCATGGCCGAGCCCCGACGTCCGCTCGCGGACCGCTGACCGGGAGCCATGCCTCGGTGGAGAACCTTGTGGAAATGTTGGCGACACCTCGCGGATCGGTGCCATCAGCGGATGTGAGCGGCCCCCGGGACGGGCCGACCGCCGCTTCATGCGGGGTGTCCGCTCGCGGCCGTTCCGACGCCGGCACGCTTCCCACTGCGATATCAACATTAGGGATATGCAGATTGGTGGCAGCAAGGCTGCTCGTACTTGCACTCAAGCGCCACCACGACGGCCTGTCCCGCGGCCTCGATTTGCTCTGGAAAGATCGTGCGAGCATCCAGGACCAGGGCATGCTCATGGACCCGCGGGTACACGGAAGGGTCACCGGTGCGCAGACGGCGCGCCAGCTCGTTGGCGGAGGGACCCTCCGGCGTGGTGATGCGGACACAGGCAGTGGCCAGCTCCTGCTCCGGCAGCGACCCGCCCCCCACCCGCGCCGAGCGCTCGGCGACGACCGCGATGCCCACGCCGGCGTCTGTTCCGGCACGGATCAGCTCCGCCAGCTTGCCGGCTCGCTCCTGCACCGCCGCAATCGGCTCCGTCGCGGCACGCAGCGTCGGGATCTCCCTGAGCGCCCGCGCCGGGTCCCGGAATAGGTCCAATGTCGCCGCCAGTGCCGCGATCGTCATCTTGTCGACGCGAACCGCCCGTGCGAACGGGTGGCGCTTCATGCGTTCGATGAGGTCGGGGCGGCCCAGGGCAATGCCGCACTGCGGGCCCCCGAGCAGCTTGTCGCCGGAGAAGGTCACGATGTCCGCGCCAGCCGCCAGGCTTGCGGGGACCGTCGGCTCCTCCCCGACGCCGAACGCCGACAGGTCCAGCAGTGCTCCGCTGCCCAGGTCATCGATCAGTGGCAGCCCGTGCCGATGTGCGAGGTCGCACAGCTCCCTGAGCGTAGGCTCGGCGGTGAAGCCGATGATCCGGTAGTTGCTCGCGTGGGCACGCAGGATCGCGGCCGTCTGCTCGCCGATGGCCGCCTCGTAGTCGCGCAGGTGGGTCCGGTTGGTCGCTCCCACCTCCCGGAGCAGGCACCCACTGTGGCTGATGACCTCCGGCACCCGGAACGAGCCGCCAATCTCCACGAGCTGACCCCGGGACACAATCACCTCCCGACCCCCGGCGATTGCTCCCAAGGCCAGCATCACCGCCGCCGCGTTGTTGTTGAACGCGGCTCCCGCGGGCGCTCCCAGCACCTCGGCGAGCCGCTCCTCAATGTGACCGTGGCGCGAGCTGCGCCGTCCGCTCTCCAGATCGGCCTCGAGGTTCGTATAGCTGCGGGCCGCCTCGTAGGCCGCGCGGGCCGCGCTTTCCGCCAGTGGCGACCTCCCCAGGTTCGTGTGGACGATCACCCCGGTAGCGTTGATCACAGCCCGCAAGCCCTGCTCGCGCCCCGCCGCGAGGCGTGCGAGTGCCTCCGCCACGATCTCCGCGGCGGTCGGTGACGGCTCGCCACTGCCCGCGATCAGGCGGTCGCGCACACATCCCACTGCCGCCCGCAGTGCCGCGACCACCATCGAGCGAGGGTACTGTGCCAGCGCCTCACCTACGGACTCCTGTGCCAGCAGCACGTGGATGGAGGGCAATTCGCGTAGGTTGTCTGTGCCACTCACCGCCGTCATCCCTTCTCGCGGAGCGGCCGAAACGCCGTGTTGCGGCCGCGCCGGTACGCTCAGAGGCGCGCAGAAGCCACTCACAGCCATCTTGGCGCTAGAGACCCGGCCGGAAGTGGCCTTTTCGGCCGGGTCTCTGGGGGTGCACTGTCGCCGGGTGACCTGCCACGCCCGGCCATGGCTGCAAAGCCATTTCCACGCCTGCCGGGCGACTCCTCCGGCGAGGAGCCTTCGCGGGACCACCAGCGGAAGAGCCTGTCGCGGAAGTCGCGTCGCCCGGGGCGCGTCTCCACCTCTCCCTCCGGGAGAGGTCGCCCGGAGGGCGGGTGAGGGCGCTGATACCCATTACCACCGCCGCCCTCACCCCAACCCTCTCCCGGGGCGAGAGGGAGTCCTGCGCCCCCGCCTCAGTAGCATCCGACCGGGAGGCGCGTGTCCGAGCTTCGCCGACCGGGGCGACGACGCGCTCTCCGCTCCCCCGCCGGCGGCCGTTCACCAGCCCCGAACCGCGGTGGATCGCACCCGCGCCGGCCGCCGGCCCCACAAGCGGACCTCTCCAAAGGACTGCTTGGCAGGCGGCACCCACCGTGCTATACTCACCCCCCCGTGAAGCCGACTGGGCGCACCTCCCGGAGAGCCATGAGTCTGCGTCGCCCGTCCGGGTTCTTGTGCCGAAGCCGCCCGCAACGGGCGCTGACTGCGCCGGAGGAGCGGCCGGAAAGCCGTTCTGAGGCCGCGCCGCTACGGTCAGAGGTTCGCCGAAGCCACTCACCGGCATCTCGCCGCCAGAGACCCGGCCGGGAGTGGCCTCTTCGGCCGGGTCTCTGGGAGGCACGTGCGGGCCAGCCTGCGGTGCGCTCCGAACTCCTCCTCGCGGCGGAGGGCTCGGCCCGCCACAGAAGGTTCTCAGAATCTTGTTTCAATCAGGGGCGCCGAAGGGAAGGACTCCGCTCGGAGCACGCGAAATGGGGTCTTCGTCGGGCGTCGTTCATGCGAGACCGAGTTGATGCAACCCTCTGTACGTAGGCCTGCCTGGCGTCGCGTCCTAACGGGGCCGTGAGAGAACGCGAAGCCGGCATCCGCCTAACTTGCTCGCCGCTTGCTCGGGGTTCGCGGGCGTGTCGTGCCAATCTAGCTCGAACCACCACTGCCAAGTTCTCGTTCAGGGGAGGGGCCCCGAGGGGTACCCTGTGTGGCTGTCCCGATCTGGGCGCCGGGACTGTCGCTCTTGCCGCCACTGTTGCTCCGTGCCGCCGCGATGGCCTGTTCACGGACATCCTCGCACCACAGCGTGTCGAGCTGCTCGCACGTGCGAGGGTCAGTGGCCTCCCCGTACCAAGGCGCCCCCCAGGAGGACACCGGGGATGCCGAGCACCGCCAATCCCGAGGGCACCAATCTGTGGTCGCGGGCATTGCCGCGCCTCGCCGAGCGCGTTGGGCATGTCACTTACGACAGCTTCCTGCGCAACACGGTGGCACTTGCTTTCGACGGCGAGACCTTCACCCTCGGCGTCCCTAGCCAGTTCGCCAAGGATTGGCTTGAGGAGAAGCAGCAAGTCATCGGCGATTGTCTCGCCGAAGCCGCGCAGCGTCCCGTCGCCATTCGACTTGAGGTGACCGGTCCCGCCGAGACCCCGATTGCCCCCGAGCCCTCCGCTCCCGCCTCGCCCCGGCGCCCGGCCACCGACGAGGGGATGTTTGGCGGAACTCCGCTGAACCCCCGTTACAACTTCGAGAACTTCGTCGTTGCCGACTGCAACCGTTTCGCGCACGCTGCTGCGCTGCAGGTAGCCAAGTCCCCGGGACGCTCCTACTCCCCCCTGTTCATCCACAGCAAGGTCGGGCTCGGCAAGACCCACCTCATGCAGGCGATCGGCCACTACGTCAAACGCGAGCGACCGTCCTGGCATGTCGTCTACCTCTCCGCGGAAAGCTTCGTCAACCAGGTCATCACCGCCATTCGCGAAGGCCGCATCGAGCAGTTCCGCCGCAAGCATCGCTACGGTGACGTGTGGCTGGTCGACGACATCCAGTTCATCGCGGCGATCGAGGGCCCGGCCTCCGAGGAGGAGTTCTTTCACACCTTCAACTTCCTGTGCGAGACGAACAAGCAAGTCGTGCTCGCCAGTGATGCGCCCCCGCGGCAGCTCAAGATCATGAACGACCGCTTGCGCAGTCGGTTGGAGATGGGCATCGTCGCCGATCTCCGCGCTCCTGATGTTGAGACGCGGGTTGCCATCCTCGAGAAGAAAGCCGCAGGCGAGGGCGTCGAGATCCCGCGCGAGGTGCTCGAGCACGTCGCGCACAAGATCGAGTCCAACATCCGCGTCCTCGAGGGCGCGTTGCTCAAGATCTGCGCCTATGAGTCCCTCTACCAGGTGCCTCTCACTCTGCCTCTGGTCGAGAGCATCATCGCTGACTACTCAACCGTTTCGGGCGATCGCCACGTAACGCTCGATGAAATCCTCAATCACGTCGCCAACGCGCTCAAGGCCAATCCCATCGATATCGTCGGCCCCAAGCGTAACCGCGAGATCGTCTGGCCCCGCCAGGTTGCCATCTATCTGGCACGCGAGCTCACCGATAAGTCGCTCGCCGAGATCGGGCATTTCTTTGGTGGGCGCGATCACTCGACCGTGCTTCACGCCTACAACAAGGTCAGCGATATGGTATCCACCGACGAGCATGTGCTGTGGTTCATCAACGACTTGCGGGCCACGCTCCGGGGTGAGTAGCACGCGGTCCGCGTCGGCGCTGGAAGTTCCTCACACGCCTCGGGGATGTCGTATTGACGCGTTGGGGGTATCTGTGCAAAACTAACCGGGTTGGGGATTGTGTGGATCGCCGGCACCACCTTCCCACACGACGGTCCCCAGGCACAAGTCCTGGCGCCCTTAGCCGCACGCCGGTTTTCCACCATATCAACGGTGCTACTACTACTACTACGAAGTACCTATACATCCGGTTGTATGCTGTAGGCGTACTCATAACCTGTCGCCGAGAGCCAGTCGACACAGGACTTTCGGAGCACCACAGCAATTCGGGCCTGGCGTCGCAGCCAGCGAGGCAAGGACGCATTGGTGGTGCTGCTGAGGGCCAGGAGAGCGGCCGAAAAGCCGTTCCGAGGCCGCGACGCTACGCTCAGAGGCTCGCACAGGCCACTCACAGCCATCTTGGCGCTAGAGACCGGGCCGGAAGTGGCCTTTTCGGCCGGGTCTCCAGGTGCACCACGCGATCGATCGGAATGCATTGTCAAGGGAGGACAGCAGCGATGCTCAATGTGACTTGCCCCCGGGGCGCTCTGCACGAGGCGGTGCAGACCGTATCGCGAGGGGTAACCGGCCGGAGCACGCAGCCCGTGCAGAATAACATTCTCCTCGAGAGCAGCCAGGAGCGCTTGCGCCTGGTGGCGACGGATCTGGAGTTCATCTGCCTGGAGGCCTCGCTCCCGGTGAAGGTACTCGACAACGGGTCCGTCACTGCTCCCGCCCGCTTGTTGACTGAGCTGGTCTCCTCCTTGCCCGATGGCGATGTTACCATCGTCGCTGATGAGAATGAGGCGCTCGGGGTCACGTGCGCCCACTCGCAATACACCATTCGCGGGCTGGCCGCCCAGGACTTCCAGATGTTCCCGGCCATTGGGGAGGGCGTGCGTGCGGCTCTGCCTCAATGCCAGCTTCACAGCATTCTCCGGCAGACGGCCTTTGCTACCTCCCGCGACGAGACGCGCCCGATCCTCACCGGAGCCCTGTTTGAGCTGACGGAGGGCTCCCTCCAGGTCGTAGCGACGGATACGTACCGACTGGCATTGCGGAAGGCAAGCGTTGACCTGGGATCGACGGCGACGCTGTCCGCGATCGTGTCGGCCCGTGCGCTCAACGAGCTCCTGCGCATTCTCTCGCCGGAGTCGCAGGATCCGGTGAGCCTGGCGATCTCGGCTAACCAGATCGAATTTGAGGCCGGGAACTTCAAAGTGGCCTCGCGCTTGATCGAGGGGCAATTTCCGAACTACCAGAAGGTGATCCCGAGCTCGCTCGAACGCAAGCTTGTGATCAGCGTCAGTGCGCTCGAGCCGGCATTGCGTCGCGCGCTGATCGTGGCACGGGAAGATGCCAATCGCGTCGTCCTGCGCCCGTCAGGCGAGACGCTCCAGATCAGCGCCGAAAGCCAGGACGTCGGGCGCGTGGAGGAGGTCGTCGCGGCCCAGCTTGACGGTGAACCGACGGAGATCGCCTTCAACGCACGGTATCTGCTTGACGTACTGGAGGCCGTCGAGACCGAGCGCGTCACTGTCGATCTGTCAGGCCCGCTCAACCCCGGAATGATCCGGGCCGAGGGTAACGACGAGTATCTGTACGTTCTCATGCCGATGCAGATCATGTAGCGATCCGCTCACTCGCATCGCACAAGCCCAGGGGTCGGGCCGAAACGGCCACATCCGCCCGGCCCCCGAGGCGCAGCGGCCCGGTGAGTGCCCTTCAGAGCCATTGTGGCGTAGTTTCGCGGCCTCAAGACGGCTTTTCGGCCGCTCTCATAGACCGCCAGTCGCGCTGAGCCGGCATCCGGGTGTGCGCTACGCCCCGGAGGAGTGTTTCCCCACGTGCACCTGAAGACCCTGGGGTTGGAGCATTTCCGCTGCTACCAGCGAGTGGAGATCGACTTTGGGCCCGGTCTGCACTTCCTCCTCGGTGATAACGCCAGCGGCAAGACAAGCGTCCTGGAAGCCATTCACCTGCTGGCGATGACCAAGTCGCATCGGACGGCGACGGACCGCGAGCTGATCGCCTGGAACGAGGAGTGGGCACGCGCGACGGGTGTGTTCCAGACACAGCGGCAACGCGAGCTCTCGCTGCGCGTCACGCTCCACCAACCCCAGCGTGGACGCGCCAGTGTCGACGCCGGACCGCGCAAGACCGTCGAGGTTAACGCCGTTCCCCGTCGCCGTCTGAGCGATATCATCGGGCAAGTCGCAGTGGTCGTCTTCGGTCCCGATGACCTGTCGCTGATCAAGGGACCACCGAGTGTTCGGCGCCACTTCCTCAATGCCGCTATCTCGCAAGTGAGACCCCCGTACCTCGCGGATCTGGTGCGCTACCGACGCGCCCTGCGGCAGCGCAATGAGTGCCTCAAGCGCCTGCAGGGCAGCCCGGCGAGCCATGAGCTGGTCCGCAGTTGGGATGGCGCGCTGATTGAGGCCGGTGCGCGGGTGGCGACCGCCCGCGCCGACTTCGTCCATGCGCTCTCCGCGCACGTGCACACCACCCATTACCAGCTCAGCGACGGGCGCGAGGAGATCGAGCTTCGGTACGCCGGGGATCTCGCGGAGGCCCGCGATCTGCCGGAGCGGCAGGCCATGATGCGCGAGTGGCTTACTCGCGATCTCGAACGCGACATTGGCCTGGGGCGGACGCTCCGCGGGCCCCAGCGCGACGAGCTCCACTTCAGCCTCGGCGGCAAGAGCCTGCGCACCTACGGCTCACAGGGCCAGCAACGCACCGCGGCCCTCAGCCTGTCGCTCGCCGAGGCCAGGGTCGTCCAGGACTGGTGCGCCGAATCCCCCATCGTCCTGCTCGACGACTGCCTGTCCGAGTTGGACGAGCACCGCGCCCGCCGCATCCTGGAGCTGACCTCCGCGGTCGAACAGATGATCATCACCACGGCCACGTGGGCCCCGGTGTTTGGCGAGTTCACGCACCACGGGCGGACCTTCGCGGTCCGGAGCGGTCGGGTCGAGGAGCGCGCGCATGATGGCCACTGAGCGCGACGCGAGCTTTAGCGGGATCGGCGACGCAATCGACAAGTATCTGCGCAGCCACGGTCTGCTGCGCGTCAGCCGCGAAAGCCTCGTGCCACTGGCATGGGCTGAGATCGTCGGCGACTGGTACCGCCGGCACACCGTCGTGCTCCGCGTGGAAGGCGGAGTAGTCACTGTCCGCTGCGACTCCGCCGCCCGCGCGCAGCAGTTGCAGCTCGACTCGGCGCGCATCATCGCCGCCCTTAATGAGCGGCTCGGACAGCGAACCGTGCGTGAGATCAGGCCCAGTAGCGGTGGCATCAGCCGGCGCGATGCTCCCACCGCGACCGAGGCGGACACGCTGGGCGTCGAGCCGACCGGCGGCGAGCTCGACCTGATTGAGCTCGAGCCGGAGGCGCGCGACTACATCGCGGCACAGACCGCCGGCATCAGCGATGACGCGCTCCGCGAGCTGGCAGCCCGCGTCGTCGGCCGCTCTCACAAGGTGCGGCGCTGGCGCCAGGTCCACGGCTACCGCCCCTGTCGCGGCTGTGGGGCCCTGCTCCCCCCCGGCCAGGCGCTGTGCAAAGCCTGCGACCCGGGGCGCCGCCCCCAGCAGGGCAGCAGCGACGTCCTGACCGGCACCTGGGACCCCGCGCGGCGGACCCGCCGCCAGGACGACGGCTCTGCCGCCGAACGCTCGTGAGCCCCGCGACGCCCGAGCCAGCACTGGTGTGGGAGGTGTATGATGCCCAAGCAGATCTACGAGGGCCCGATTGAGCAACTGGACGGGTGCCGCTGGCGGCTGCCCCGCAACTCCGCCCGCGGCATGCTCACCGACGGCATCGTGTTTGCCGATGAGACGCTCTTTGCGGACCTGCGCACCGACCCGGCACTGTGGCAGACCGCGAACGTCGCCTCCCTCCCCGGCATCGTTGGCTCCGCCCTGGCAATGCCTGACTGCCACTATGGCTACGGCTTCCCCATCGGTGGCGTCGCTGCGACCGATTACGCGACGGGAGTGATCTCCCCCGGCGGTGTGGGCTACGACATCAACTGCGGCGTGCGCCTGCTGCGCACCGGGCTGATGCGGGAGGAGGTCGAGCCGCTGCTGACCGACCTCACCAACCAGATCTTGCGCGATGTCCCCGCGGGGATCGGCGAGAAGGGCGGTCTCCGGCTAACGCAAGCCGACCTCGATGCGGTACTCGTCAAGGGTGCGGGCTGGGTCGTGAGCCGGGGCTATGGCCGCCCGGAGGACCTCGCGGCGACCGAGGAGCGGGGCGCCATGGCGGGTGCGGATCCCGCCGCCCTCAGCGATCGCGCCCGCGAGCGCGGCCGCCCGCAGCTCGGCACCCTGGGGAGCGGCAACCACTTCCTGGAGATCCAGACCGTCACCGACATCTATGAGCCCGAGATCGCCGCGACACTCGGCTTCGACCAGCCCGGGCAGGTCGGCGTCATGATCCACTGCGGGTCACGGGGCCTCGGATACCAGGTGTGCGATGATGCCATCGAGACGATGCAGCGCGCCGTTGCCGACTACCGCATCGCCCTGCCCGACCGGCAGCTTGCCTGTGTGCCGGTCACTTCACCCGAGGGCGAGCGCTATTTCGCGGCCATGGCCGCCGCCGCCAACTATGCCTGGGCCAACCGGCAGGCAATCATGCACTTCGTCCGCGAGGCCTTCGAGCGCGTGCTCCGGCGCGGCCCTGACCGGCTCGCGATGGACCTCGTCTGGGACGTCGCCCATAACATCGCCACGTACGAGGACCACGAGGTGGCCGGCTCCCGCCGACGCCTGTGCGTGCACCGCAAGGGCGCCACGCGCGCCTTCGGGCCCGGCCGCCCCGAGCTCCCGCCCAGCTACCGGACCCTCGGCCAGCCCGTCATCGTCCCCGGGGACATGGGGTCGGCCTCGTATGTCCTGATCGGCACTCCCGCCGCCATGGAGCTGACCTGGGGGAGCGCCTGCCACGGCGCCGGCCGGGTCCTCAGCCGCACGGCCGCACTCAAGCTCCAGAGCGGCGCCGACGTCGTCCGCAAGCTTGCCGCCCAGGGGATCGTCGTCCGCTCGGCAGGCAAGCAGACGCTGGCTGAAGAAGCCCCGGAAGCCTACAAAGATGTCGACCGTGTCGTCGCGACCTGTGTGCAGGCCGGCATCTGCCGCAAGCTCGTGCGCCTGCGCCCCCTGGCAGTGATGAAAGGCTGACGGGCGTCGCGCGCAGAGCCGTCGGCTCTCGCCAGCGCGGCGCTGGAAGAGCGGCCCAAACGCCGTTCTGAGGGCGCGAGCGGACCCGCCTGTACCGCCGCCGGGCACCGACCTTGACTCCCGGCGCAACTTGAGCAATGCTGTGAGCATACCCATGGAAATCCTACTCCCCCTCCTCAAGGCCGCAGGCGCCCTCATCATCATCCTCGCCGCCTGTGAGCTGTTCACCAATGGCATCGAGTGGTTTGGCAGCAAGCGCAACCTCTCCAAGGCCGCCGTCGGCAGCGTACTTGCCGCGGTCGGCACCGCCCTCCCCGAGACCCTGGTGCCGATCGTCGCCATCGTCTTCGGCGGCACCCAGGCCGCCAACGAGATCGGCATTGGCGCGATCCTCGGCGCCCCCTTCATGCTCGCCACGCTCGCCTTTGTCGTCACCGGGCTGGCGGCCATCGCCTTCGCTCGCCGACGCACCAACGGCCTCCTGCTGAAGGTCCAGACCCATACCCTGCGCCAGGACTTCGGCTACTTCCTGGTCGTCTATGTGCTGGCCGTCGGCTGCTCCCCCTTGCTCCAAGCCGTCAGTCGCCAGCCGGGATGGGGCCAGACGCTTGAGACACCGGCGCGCTGGCTCATCGCCGCCATCCTGCTCGGAGCCTACGCCTGGTACGTCCGTGGCCACTTCCGTCAGACCGACGAGGAAGAAGAAGAGGAGTTGCGCGCCCTCTACTTCCAGCGCGCCTGTGACGGGCTCCCGCGCCTGCGCTTCATCGTGTCCCAGGTGTTCGTCGCACTCATCGCCATCTTCGCGGGCGCCCACATCTTTGTCGCCAATCTCGAGCACATCGCCGAGGCGACAGCCGTCAGCCCACTCGTGCTCTCGATCATCATCACGCCAATCGCCACCGAGCTGCCCGAGAAGTTTAACAGTCTGCTGTGGGTACGCCAGGGAAAAGACACGCTGGCCATCGGCAATATCTCCGGCGCCATGGTGTTCCAGAGCTGCATCCCCGTCGCCGTCGGTGTCACCCTCACTGACTGGCGCCTGGATGCCTCCGCCCTGGCCTGTGCCGCCATCGCCTGGCTCTCGACCGCGGTAGTCTACGGCTACATGCAGGTCACCGGGCGACTCTCCGGCCCCGCGCTGCTCGTGGGCCTCCCGTTCTACCTGGCGTTCCTGTACTTCGCTTTCGCTGTCAAGTAAGACACCTGTAGGGAAGGATGTGGCCTCGAATGCTCGATCGACGTCTCATTCGAGAAGAGCCTGATACCGTCCGCAAGGCGCTTGCCGATCGCGGCTCTGACTTCGACCTGGATGCCCTCGTCGCGCTGGAGGCCCGCCGCCGTGAGCTCTTGGCCGTCGAGGGCCTGCGCGCGCGCAAGAATGAGCTCTCTCGGGAGATCGGCAAGACACTGCAGGCCGGTGGCGACGCGGCAGCGCTGAGGACTGAGGTCGACGCGCTGTCGCGCGACATCGCCAGCATGGAGGCCGAGCTGGCCGAGGTGGAAGCGCAGTTCGATCGGCTGATGCTGGAGATCCCCAACATCCCGAAGGCGGAAGTGCCCGTCGGGCCCGATGAGTCACACAACGTGGTCGTCAAGACGTGGGGCACTCCGCGGCAGCTTGATTTCGCACCACGAGGCCACTGGGAAGTGGGCGAGGCGCTGGGGATCCTCAGCTTCGAGCGCGCGGTGCGCATCGCCGGGGCCCGGTTCACCTGCGATATGGGCCTCGGCGCGCGCCTGGAGCGCTCGCTGATCAACCTCATGCTGGATACCCACACCCGCAAGCATGGCTATACCGAGGTCTTCCCGCCCTTCCTGGCCAGCGAAGCCTCTCTCATCGGCACCGGGAACCTGCCCAAGTTCGAGCAGGACCTGTTTCGGACGCGGGAAGGCTACTACCTCATTCCCACCGCCGAGGTGCCCCTGACGAACCTGCACCAGGGCGAGTTGCTGGAGGGTGACGTGCTCCCTCTGTGCTACACCGCGTACACCCCCTGCTTCCGGAGTGAGGCGGGGGCGGCCGGCCGCGAGTCGCGCGGCATGATCCGCCTGCACCAGTTCCACAAAGTCGAGCTCATGAAGTTCGTTGCCCCCGACCAGTGCGATGCTGAGCTTGAGAAGCTAACCACCAACGCGGAGACCATCCTCGAGCTCTTGGACCTCCCCTACCGCCGGCTTGCGCTGTGCACGGGTGACATGGGGTTCGGCTCCTGCCAGACCTTCGACCTCGAGGTCTGGATGCCGGGCATGAACGCCTGGGTCGAGATCTCCTCGTGCAGCCAGTACGGCGACTTCCAGGCCCGACGGTGCAATACGCGCTTCCGCCCGGGCCGAACCGCGCGCCCCGAGTTCGTCCACACCATGAACGGCTCGGGCCTCGCCGCCGGTCGTACCGTCGCCGCGGTGCTGGAGAACTACCAACAAGCGTCCGGGTCGGTCGTCGTACCTGAAGTCCTGCGCCCCTACATGGGGGGCGTTGCCGAGATCCTGCCGCCAGGCTAGTGCCCCGTTAAGGATGATGCCATGGGTCATGGTCCGCATGCAGCCCCTGACCGTAGGCCCTCGGGTCGGGCCGTTGGTCGTAGAGCCCCTGAAAGGGGCGATCCCGCCCTGCGGGATCGCCCCGTCGGGGCTGAACGGCATGCCGCTTCGCGGCCA
>CAZIWQ010000010.1:20811-22092 GCA_964542355.1 uncultured Armatimonadia bacterium | reverse complement strand
CGCCTTCAGCCCAACCCGCTCCCGGGGGGAGAGGGAGTCCTGTGCCGTCGCCTCAGTAGCACCCGACCGGGAGGCGCGTGCCCGACTTCCGCGACAGGCTCCCACGCCGATGGCCTGGCAGGACTGCCCCCTCGCCGATGACTTGACGGACTAGCGCCGCGGCACATTCCTTGCTGCTCTGGTGGAACCGCAGGAGGTCGCCCCGCGGGGATGGCGAAGTATGGAGACGGCCGGGAGGCCGCCCGCCCGTGCATGGGTGCCCCCCGGGAGGCTGTGCAGGACCATCCGGGGTCGGTGAGAGCCTCCCACGTGCGTCCTCCGGTCACTACGGGCCGCCCATCGCGATCCGTGCCAGGTATGCCCGCGTGGGTGCATCGCCCGCGACGGGCCCTCCGGGAGTGCCCATGGTCTACCTGCCTGAGCAGCCGGCTGTCTGGATCCTGGTCTTCACAGTCGGTGTGGTGATCGGGAGCTTCCTGAACGTCGTGATCTACCGCTGGCCGCAGGGGGAGTCGGTCGTCCAGCCTCCCTCGCACTGCGGCAGTTGCGGCGTGCGCCTCGGCGTCCTCGACCTGGTCCCAATCCTCAGCTACCTCCTGCTGCGCGGGCGGTGTCGGCACTGTGGTCGCCCCTACAGCGCCCGCTACGCGCTGGTGGAGCTCACCACCGGTCTGCTGCTGCTCGGGGCAGTGACGGCGTTCGGCGTCTCGTGGCAGGCCGGCCTGGCGTTTGTCGTGTGCGCCTGTCTGGTGCTCGTGTTCTTCATTGACCTGGATCACATGATCATCCCGGACGAGCTGGTGGTGATCATCGCGCTGGCGGGTGTGGCGCAGAACGTCTACAACCTGATCCAGTTCGGGGCGGGGGCCGGCCGCCCGGGGCTGCCGGGCGGGAGCACCTACGCCGTCGCCGTTAGCCAGGAGTTGGCGGGGCATCCCACGACCCTGTTCGTGCCCGTCTCCCTGGTCGGCCTCGCCCTGGGGGGCGGCGCGTTCCTGTTCATCTCGTGGCTATTCGAGCGGCTGTTCGCCAAACCGGTGCTCGGCTTCGGTGACGTCAAGCTGGCGGCGGCCATGGGGGCCCTCTTCGGGCCCGGCTACCTGTTCGTCGCCTGGTTCCTCCTCTCCGTCGTCGTCGGTGCCGTCGTCGCCGTCGGGCTGTTGGCCACCGGACTGCGCAAGCGCCGCGACTACGTCCCGTTCGGGCCGATGCTGGCCGTGGCCGGTATGCTGCTCGTGCTGTATCCCGAAGTCGGCGCCTATGTCGTCAGCCTGTACGGAA
>CAZIWQ010000010.1:17191-20801 GCA_964542355.1 uncultured Armatimonadia bacterium | reverse complement strand
AGCGGTTGAGAAGCCGTCTTGAGGCCGCGAAGCTACGCCAGAATGGCCCTGGACGGCACTCCGCCGGCCACTACGCCTCGGGGGCCGGCCGGATGTGGCTCTTTCGGCCGGGTCTCTCGTCAATGGATGAGGCCGGAAGGCCTGCCGCCAGCGGCGCGTTGGTTCAGCAGGAAATACGGTCTGAGCTGTGACGAATCTGGCGTACGCACCGCGGCCAGGCCGGTCGCTCGCGGAGTGCGTACGCTCTGGTTTCACTCATGTATACGTCGAAAGGCGTGTCAATAGTGCAGTAACTTGGTCTGAGTTGCAGTATGGTCCCCAGATAACGGGCGTGTCTCCCGCTGGGGGGGAGACACGCTGACATTACGGCCTTGCGTCCGGATTGTGTCAGCGTGCGCGCCCCATCAGCCATCGCCCGACCTCTCCGTAAGCTGAAGGTTTAGCACTCTACCGTTACGGGTAGAGATTCACATGGCTCAGGACATGCTGGAGCGGTGGGGGTAGGCGTCAGATGGACGCCTCACCGCGAATGTCCCGTGCCACGCCCAGAAGGGGGTAGCTGAATGGACATCCTCAGCCGCAGGAGCCGGGGTTTCACCCTGATTGAGCTCCTGGTCGTGATCGCTATCATCGCGGTCCTCGCGGCCATCCTGATGCCGGTGATCAGCAGCGTGCAGGAGAAGTCGCGGCAGGCCCGCTGCTCGGCCAACCTGATCCAGATCGCGACCGCGTTGCGCCAGTACAAGACGGACTGGGGCCAGTACCCCTTCCGTCCGTACTACGACGCCAGCCTTGGCATCTATATGGGTGGGGTCAGTGCACTGTACCCGGACTACATCCGGTCGAAGGCAGTGCTCATCTGCCCGAATGACGCCTATAACCTGAAGGGCCTCGCGGACGTGCCGAACAACTACTCGAGCTACAACGGCCTGGTGGCTCGCTTCGTGACCGGCACCACGGCGACGGGAGCGGACGGGTGGAAGTTTGCCAAGCAAGACCCGCTCACCGATCCGGCGGAGGCGACCGACTACGCCTGTGTGACCTACAACTACGGTGGGTATAGTGACTGGGGCTGGGACCGGTCCTACTGGAACAGCGCTACCGGGGCATGGGCTTCGGAGTGGCCGGCAGGCGGCACAGCGCCGCGCTGGCTGCGCGACGAGGGCAAGAAGTGGCGCGACTACCCCCGGCTGATGAACTCACGGGCCCCCGACAACACGATTGTTGTGCGCTGCCGGGCGCACCACAAGTGGTATGGCAAGGACGAGACCTACTCCAGTGGGCAAGAGAGCGGCAAGTGGCGCGATGTTGTGCTCCGAGTGGGCGGCGACATCAAGACGGTCAACTACTGGTCCCTGACACAGACCAAGGTGTATGGGACGGAGAGCGCGTCGGCGTGGCGGGTTCAGCGCTAGCGGGCCTGCGGTGCCGGCCGTGTCGTCCGATGGCCAGATCGTATCAGGTGCAGATGATGGCTCTGACGGGCCGGCTGCGGCGCCGGCCCCCCTCCCGATGCAAAGGACAGACGGCAGTGGTCAAGCAGGTGCTGGGGGCTGCTCACAGCAGGCGCACAGCTTGAGGCAGCCCCGTTTTGCTGGTGCCAGCACCACGGGGACCCTCGTCAGGACCGGCGAGCGGCTCAGGCCAATCATGAAGGTGAGGACCATGCGGCGAGACGTGTGGGCAGTGGCTGCTCCGACCGCGATGTGGCGCTATCGGGATCGTTCCGGCGCCCGTCGCGGGCTCACGCTCATCGAGCTGTTGGCTGCGATGATGGTCCTCCTGGTCGGCGTCTATGCGGTGGCCGCCCTGTTCCCCAAGCTGTCGCTCAACATCGCCGAGGAGGAGCGGGGCACCTCGATGAGCCGGAGCGTGGGGCAGTTCGCGGCAGGTCTCCAGGCCGAGGGGAGTCCGGTCATCGGCGCGACAGCGCCGCTGGACGCGAACCTCGATGCCGTGGACCCCAACAGCCGGCCGGCGGACCCGGACAGCGTCGCCACCGGTGCCAACAGCCGTGATGACTTCGTCGTGGTCTACGAGGAGTGGCTCAAGGTCCCGGCGCCCACCAGTCCCAGTGGCCTCGCCTGCTACATCCCGCGGCTCGGCCTCATCGCCCAGGGGGTCGGCCCGACCGTCTTCGAGGACACCGAGCTCAAGCTCGCCTATCGCGACCCGGGGCGGACCCTGGTGCAGAATGGTGAGCTCGTCAGCGGCAAGGACAGTGCGGGGACCTTCTACCTGCGCGACATGGCCGACACCGCCGCCGGGGACAGCGCCACCGATGTGGCGGAGGTGATCCTCCCCCGTCCGTCCGTCGGCAGTGGGACCACCTACCAGTACCGCGTCGACTATGACTGGTACGACCCGGCCCAGAGCCTGCGCAAGCGGGTGATGGGTGAGCTGGTGCCGGTGGTGGCGCCGACGGGGACGCCGAGCAACATCGCGACGGTGCCCCGCAGCTTCGTCGCCTGCCGGCCCTCCGGCGGGTGGCGCACGGGCTGGCCGATGGTCACCGGAGCCCGGGCCTGGCGCCGCGTCTATCGCTCCGTGAGCGTCGGGACCTACGGGCAGGCGGCCTACTTCGACAACTCGCTGGTCGGCCACACCTTGCGGATGAACTATGTCCTGCGGGTCACCAGCAACTGGCGGCGCGACCAGGTCATGCAGGAGGAGCGGGTCCTGCCCACGGCCGCGCCCTACGACCTCCCGCTCACGTTCGGCGATCTCGATGACGAGCAGCCGCTGATGTCACAGGCCTTCAGCGGCACCGCGATCTCCCCGGTCTGGGTGCTGATGGTCGACCTCAGCGACGGGGCAGCTTTCGTCTACGACACGACGCCGACGGCTGCCGAGGGGATTAGCAGCGTGGACTTCCGACGCGGCGTCGTCACGATCAACGCCGTGACCCTGTCCGCCCGCCTGGGGCACCAGGTGCGCCTCTACTACCGCACCGCCGATCAGCACTGCCTCCAGGTGCAGAAGACCCCCGCGGAGTTCGTCGAGGTCGCGGACGGCGTGACCTGCGACACCCCGTGGTGGCAGCACCGGTCGTACCAGGTGAGCTCGGCGGGAAGTGGCGGCTACTTTGCGCTGGACCACTTCCCCGCGTACCTGGAGGACCAGGCGGTGCAGGTGGACTACCTGGCCGGCAGCGGCACCCCGCTGCGGATCAGCAACGAGCTGCACGTGATCTCCGACCTGGGGGATGTTGGCGGCACACCCAACTTTGGCTTTGTGCTCAACCAGCCCGCCGTGGCCGGTGTGCTCGCAGTGCGCGGTGGAACGATGCGGGTGAGCGGGTGGTGGCGCGCCGAGTCCGGGCGTGTCAAGCGGGTCGACATCACCCAGATGCTATTCGGCGTGATCTGACCTAGGGGATGAGCGGAGTGGACAGGCGAAGGGAGACCGACATGCAGCGGCTGAGGCGCCGGCGCGGCTTCACCCTTACTGAGCTGATGGTTGTCATCGGCGTGATCATCGTGGTGAGCGCGATTGTCGTGCCCGTCGCCAAGAGCCTGACCACCGGCAACAAGGCGATGAGCTGCGCCGCGCGGATGCAGCACATCAGCCAGGCCCTGCGGATGTATGCGCTCGAGGAGGGGGCTGTCCC
>CAZIWQ010000010.1:15974-17091 GCA_964542355.1 uncultured Armatimonadia bacterium | reverse complement strand
GGCCTGCCGGCCAGCTCAACCGACCCGGATGTCAGACGGCAGCTCTCATGTCGCGAAGAGCTGGCGACGGATCGGGTGCCGATCGACCGGCTGTGGCCCGCTGCCTCGCGCCAGTGGCGGCCGGATGACACCACCGTGGTGCTGTGGTGTGACTATCACTTCGACACAGTCACCGAGGCGCGCGAGGGGCAGTACAACGTGCTGTTCTGGGACGGCTCCGTGCGGCGGATGCCTGGCGCGCTGTTGCGCGACGGTGACCCGGTCACCGAGGCCTGGCGAACCAAGCCCGCCGACGATCCCAGTCCGTAGCCGGGCAGGTGCCCACAGTGAGACCAGCGCGGTGGTAGTGCCGGGTAGCGACGGGGGGGCAGCGACGCAGTCTACGGAGTACGGAGCGCGGTATGCGAGGCCTAAAGAAGGTGGTCGTGTGGTGAGAGTCGCCGGATCACGGCGTCGGGGCTTTACCCTGATGGAAGTGCTGGTCGCGCTGGCCATCATGGTGATCCTGTTCGCGCTCTTGTTCGCACCGATCCTCACCGGCCTGGAAGCGGTGTCCGACGGGAAGGCGAACGTGACGCTGCAGGACGCCGTGCGCCTCGCCATGGAAGAGATACGGCGCGACGTGGGCGAGGGCGTCTACGTGCATCAGAACCAGGGCCCCAGCTTCCCGGGCCCGGACGGTGAGTGGTGCACCGGCGACGACCAGATGATCCCCGACTTCTCGCAGATCGTGTTCAACCCGCCGGGCAAGGACAGTGCCGGTAACATCGCCTACCCGCCCAGCGCCGCCACCACGACAGCCGTCAAGCAGGTCGGGACCGTCACTCAGAACGTGATGCTCAAGCGCGTTGTGCGCTACGCCATCCACCTGGTGGACCCGACGGGTGAGTACGCGAAGGAGAACCCCTTCGCCCTGTTCCGCCAGGAGTTCATCTACGACCCCGAGCAGCCGTGGCCGTACCTGGGACGCTACACCTCAGCCGGTCAGTGGGAGGCCGAGCAGCCGCTGTCGGAGAACGCGCTCACCCCGCCCCGCGACGCGACCTTCGTGCCGACGACAACCGTGTGGTGGACGACGGGGACAGCCCCGACACCGAACGTGGTCGATGGCTACCTG
>CAZIWQ010000010.1:0-15964 GCA_964542355.1 uncultured Armatimonadia bacterium | reverse complement strand
CGGTGGCTGGGACGGCACCTCGCTGGACTACTATCGCGACGGCGGCGGGAACCTGCTCTACGAGTTCCTGCCCCCCTATATGACCGGTCAGGACCAGAGCTTCAAGATCGCGCGCTCGGGGCTTGACCCGCGCATCGTGTTGTACCGCTATACCGGCTCGAATCGCTGGGGTGCGCAGCGCTACGGGACGGACAGCTCCCAGCCGGTGCCGGGGACGGCGACTCCCGCGCCGTGGAACGCTCAGATCCGGGGGGAGCACGTGCGCTGGTCACCGGAGGCCGGCGCCGTCACCTGCGGCCAGCAGGCGCGGCACGCGGTCGGATCCAACCTCTACTACCGCATCATCAGCTTCGCCGACACGCAGGTGCGAAGCTGGTGGGATGTGACCTGCGACACGGGGATCGCGGAGGTCTACCCGGCCCCCGCCGCCGGCGTCGGCACCCCGCCGACACCAGTGCCCGCGGATAGCGCGGACGCGCCCATCGCCTACCGCGTGGACCCCAACGATGGTAACGGGCCGGCGCTGATCGACCCCGCGAGTATCAAGGTGCGGGTGTTGGCGTACGTGGGCGGACAGGCCCAGCAGATTGACCTCAAGCCGACCGCCAACTTCGACCAGGCCAGCATCCGGGGCGACGAGTTCTGCCCCCTGCTCTACCGTCAGGACTACGGGACCGACGCGGTCCCTGATGGCACGTGCCTGATGATCCGGCTGTCGCGCTATGACCCGCCCCGGCCGAACTCGGTGGCCCTGTTCGGGTCCACGCCGGCCGCGGCCAGTGGCTTCCAGATCCAGGTGCTCTATTACTACCGCCGCAACTACGTCTACGACGCTGCGCGGGATGCCGCCGGGCAGGACCCCTTCGTCAACGACATCGTCAAGGTGGACTATTCCACGCGCGCCCTGCAGAACGTCAAGCTCAGTCTGCAGCGCTACACCGAGCTCCTGGACGTGGGCGCCGGCCGGCTGTGCGTGCCACCCGAGGAGCGCCCGAATGAGGTCACCGTGAGCGAGCGGATCGCGGTTCGCAGCTACGGGCGGTAGAGCAGCGGCCGGCAGTGGCCCTTACGGCCGGGTCTCCGGGCCGCCGGCACAGCACGCACGGGACAACCCAGGTCACAACGGCGCCAGCGAGGGGAGATCCTCCCAGGCGGAGGCGAGAGCTCATGCTTGTAGGTCACTGGAGAGACTACCGGGCGGGCCAGCGGGGTCAGGCGCTGCTGGTCGCCGTCTTGCTGATGATGGTGATCTTGCTCACGGGCATTCTGTTTGCCGCCATCGTCAGCTATAACCAGCACCAGTCGGCGCGCAGCTCCGACGTCAACGCCGCCCAGGGCCTGGCCGAGGCGGGTATCCGCTGGTGCAACGAGAACCTGCTGCACAGCCCCCAGGGCGCCGACTGGCGCCCGCCGTATCGGGCCCTCGACTTGAGCACGTTCGATCAAGCGACGCCGAGCACGTGGCCGGTCCCGCCCGTGCAAGACACCAGTGGGAAGGACTATGGCACCTACGGCCGCGACCTCGCGGCCGCCGGCACGACGGACCAGACACCGGCGATGGATACTGCCGATGACTATTACTCGGACTTCGAGCGCGCCCGTGGCTGGCACGGCCTCGTCGACGCCGGCACGGGTGAGTACATTCGCTATGGCTTCTACCGCCTCCCGGATGTCAATGGGACGCCCGGCGCGGTGACACTCCCGACGGAGGTCGGGGCGCTGTCGGGCAAGGGGCACATCCTGGTGCGTGTGACGTACGACCCCGACCCGCCGTACGAGACGCGGGCCGGCGATCCGCAGACCCTCGACCCGATGAGCGGGCACATCAGGATTGAGTCGATCGGCGTGGTGGACGACGAGGTGCCGGTGTTCCGGCAACTGGTCGCCTACAAGCCGCTGGCCCTGACCGACTACACGCTGTTCGTGACCGACCGGACCAGCTCGGGCCGCACCGCGAAGCTGGGGTTCAACCCGCGCCTCGACCTCGACAATGCGGGGCCGTCGGCCGACGACTGGCTGGCACAGGCGTTCTACGGCCCGCTGCGGTTCAACTCGGTTCTCGAGCTGACCGGCATCGGGGATGCGACGGCGGGGCCGAGCACGCAAGTGGTGCTCACCGAGCAGCCGACCGCGGCGGCGCTGGAGGTCCCCGGCTTCAACCCGCCGGCCATCGGTGGCGGGTACTTCCGTGACGACCACATCGAGGCCGCCAGCGGGATCTCGGAGCCCGGGTGGGATTACGGCACGTCGCCGCCGACGCCGCTTGACAGCACGAGCGTATGGTCCCGCAATGCCGGCGGCGCTCTCACCGCCCTGGGCCAGGTGCGTCCCAGCAACATCCCCTCCGGCTCCAGCGTGCAGTATAGCACCCACGGCGGGCGGGTGCTGGACGGGACGCAGTCGCTCGATGCCACCGGCTTCTCACGGTACTGCCCGCCGGTGACGGCGCCCGATGCCTTCTCCAACGACGGCGCCGAGCGTTACCGCACACTCACGCGCGACTCCGGTGCCGTCGTGGCACTCGCCGCGAGCGGCGGCGTCGCCAACCTCGGCCGCTTCGGCTTCGGTCGGGGGATCTACGTCGACAACTCCGCCGACTTGCAGTTCGTCGACAGCAATGGCGTGCACGACCTCGATGCCCTGATGGCGGACTGGATGCGGGTGTTTTCGCAGGGCGAGTTCACCGGGGAGAACAGTGGCTGGAACCCGACGGGCACCACCTATACGGCCCCGGGGGTCGAGATCACGCTGTTCCCGACGGTGGACGCGGCATGCGACTTCGTCCTCCCCAGCTTGCGGGTGTTCTCCGCGAGCCCGCCCAATGACACGAACCCGAACACCTTCTGGTGGCCCAACCACGTCACCGGGGAGCCGGGGATCCGGCTGACCCGCAGCGACCGGACGTGGCGCTGGTACAACAGCGCCACCCAGACGGTGCAGGACTCCGGGGAGTACACGCTGTATCTGGACTACCCGGCCTACCCCAACCAGCTCCTGTTCACGGAGGGCAACGCCCGGGTGCACGGTGCGTTGCCGGCGCGCGACGCCAACGCGGGCAACGGCTCGTACCGTGACTACAACCTGACGATTGTCTCGGGCGGAACGATCTACATCGACGGGCAGATCCAGAGCCCGCAGGATGTCTACGGGCGCGATGCCGGCAGCGGTGCGCCGCGGACGGCGGCCACTGCGGTGGTACCGGATGAGTACAACAGCAAGGTGGCGCTGCTCGCGCGGGACTGCGTGTGTCTCAACCCGACCCGCGTGGCGCCCCAGCTCACCTCCGGCTCCGTTGCCGCCATGCCGGACGACCCGCTCAACCCGTCGGCGTCGGAGCAGCATTGGGTGCTGTCGCCGGAGGTGCAGGGCGGGGTGTACACCACGTGGACGCCGGGCGAGGCGGTGCCCGCCGGCAACACGGTGAACCTGAGTGTGATCCACACGGCGGCGGACCCGGGGCCGGCGGCGATCACGCTCAGCGTCTACGACACGAACATGCCCAGTTGGACCGCAACGTGGCGGGCACACACGTTCAATGCCGCGGACACCGTGCGTGGCCGGAGGCTGTTCTTCTTCGCCCAGCCCGGCCTGCTCGTTCCGGCACCGAACGTGGAGACGACGCTGGCCCCCAACTGGACGGCACCAACGACGTGGAACATCCTCCCGGAGCTGTACAACACTCTCCCGGGAGTGCTCAAGTCGGCGGCGATCAGTCCGGCCGACCCGGGACTTGCTAATGTGGGCGGCGGGGCCACCGACTACTGGATCAAGAAGTGGAAGGTCTCCGAGGCGACCGCCGACGGCACGCCGACCGGCACGATCCACGCCAAGGTGAACGCCCTGATCTATGCGGAGAATGGCTGTTGGTTCGTCATCCCGGGCGACTACTTCGACCCCAACCAGTCCGGCGCGGGGGCCCGGGCCTACCGGCGCTACAACTACGACATCTGCGTGCGGGGCGCCATCTCGGAAGCGTTCCATGCCGAGCCGGAGATGGTGCGGGCATGGTGCGACCGGTGGGCCTGGCCGGTCGTGGGAGGGGGCTGGCGGACGATCCGCTACGAGTTCGATGAGACCCTGCGCGACACGCGGGACCCCCGCGACCTGAGGCCGTCGACACTGAGCGGCGCCGTCCGTGCGTCTGTCCTGTCACCTGCCACCAAGCTTCCCGGGCTCACCAGGGCAACCCCGCAGGGGAACCTGCCAAAGCTTCCCCTCCTGCCCGCCAGCAAGGACTTGATCTTCTACGGTGAAGGCAAGTAGCCCGATTCCTGTCCCTACGCGATCACTGCCGCTTCGTACCAGTGGAGGTCGATGGTCATGCGAGCCACCAGGTGCTCGTCGCTCCTCGTACTCATACCGGTTGCGCTCACGGCGCTCGCCGGGGTAGCGCAGGCAGGCACGGTCGCGTTTGAAGCCGCAGTGGCGCCGCGCGAGATCAAGGCATGCATCTTCAACGCCGGGGGCAACGCCAACCCCGCGGTGCTGCTGGGCCTGGCCCGCGCGCCGATCCGTCCCGTCGGCTGGAGCTTCCGCAACCCGCTCGCCCCCCCCGACCTGGCCGCCACATGGCCGTATCTCGATCGGGCGACCCTCAACATGGGCGTCCCCCCGGGTGCGGCCCGTCCGTATCCGTACTGGGAGGTCACCGCGACCGAGAGCGAGACCGGCCCCCTCGTCGGCATGGACCTGATCTACATGACCACGCCGATCAACCTCACCGCGAAGATGGACGCCGGATTGATCCGTGCCGTTGAGAACGGGGCCCTGCTGTGGATCGATGAGGCCGGCGGCGCCGTCACGCGCCTGCAGCCGCCACGCTCCACTCCCGGGGCCGTTCCGTTCACCTTCGCCGCCGCCGGTGCCGTCGACCATCAACGACCGGCCGACCCGGTCTGCGATCTGTTCACCACGCCCTTCAAGCTCGAGGACTGGGAGATCAACAACATCGGCTTGCGGACCACACAGATCACCTGGCCGAACACCGGCTCCGCTACCGATGTCGAGTTCCAGCGCATGATCCACCTGGTGAACGCGGGTGGCACTGACATCGGCTTCAGCGCCATGGTGGCGTCCTACGGCAACGGGACCATTCTCGTCACGGCGGGGAATGTCGGCTCGCTCATCGGCGGTTGGGTCAACGGCCTGGCGCCGGACCCGACGACGCAGCTCCCGGCGATCAAGTTCGCCTACAACGCCATCGCGTGGGCCGGCATGATGCGGCAGACGGGGCCGGCGGGCGGACGGGCGGCCTCGCCGCTCGCGAAGGCCGCCCTGAGCAAAGAGTGGCAGATCCCGCTTCCCAGCCGCCGGGCGTATGAGCCCGGTGGCGCGACGCTTGCCTTCGGTCCCGTCCCGGGGTCTCCCCTCTACTTCGACGGGCGCATCTATGCACTCACCACGCGGGACACGTCGGCCGGGGGCGATCCCCGCCTGGTCTGCGTGGATCCCCGCCCGGCGCAGGACATCGATGGCGACGGGAACCCCGATGACGGGCTGAACGACTTCGCCAACGGCCGTGATTGGGATGTGCTGTGGTTTCACGAGTTCGATGCGGCGGTGACCGGCCGGTCATCCTCGCCGGTCGGCGCGGTGCTGTGGCAGGACGCCAACACCGACGGAGTGCGGGACCCGGGTGAGACCCGGCCGGTCGTGCTGTGCACCACCACCCGGCGCAACGTCTCCAGCGGCGACGACGGGACCGTGTGGTGCTTCGATGCCGAGACCGGGGCCACGGTGTGGAGCTTTACGGTGCCGCCGTATGAGATCGCCGGTGGCGAGGCCGCGGTGTGCGACCTCTCCTCCCCCGTCGTGAATAACGGGTGGGTCTACTTCTTAGCCTCGGAGTACGACGCCAACCTGGCCGGGGCCGTGCCGGCCGACAATACCTACGGTCGCGCGTGGTGCATCGATCTGGCGACTGGCGGCGACCTCGACGCCACGCCGACCACCGGCGGGGCACAATGGGTCTACCCGGACTCCAATGTGCGGCGGGTGTCCCCGGCCACGGTGGTCGAGCCCCAGCGCGCCCTGCCCTGCATGAACGACCCGGCCTGGGTCGCGGCGGTGGGGGCCGGCGGCGGCGCTGAGATCCCCGCGGTGCCCACCGCGTCGCCGGTGATCACCTCCGGCGCCACGCTCGATGACGACACGATCGTTGACGCGCTGATGACCTTCGGCACCCAGGTGACCCATGTCTGGAACGGGACCACGATCGTGATCGACGGCTGGGCGGCGCAGCCGAGCCCCCGGCCGGCCGACCGCGCCGGTGGCAGCGAGTTCGCCCTCGTGCCCACCCCGCTGGGCGGCAGTGACGGCACCGGCGGTCTGGACATGCGCCTCAACCGCAACTGGTGGTGCGTGCGGCTGGGGGCCGCGCACGCGGGGTATACCACGGGTCGGCGCCTGGGCGACGGCGACACGCCCACGATCGCGCTCGCGGCGCCGCGCGACCCGGCGAACGCACAGGTCCATTTCAACAGCGTGGCTGCGGCCGGCAACGGGGCGCGCGAGTTCCTCGCGCTGTGGTCGGCCCAGGCCGGAGCGGACCCGGTGGCACTGCAGCAGGGCTGCGAAGTCCAACTCCGGTTCACCGGCAGCACCCAGTGGGAGACCTACTACCTGCCCGGCAGCGTGCACTGGTCGCGGCAGTTTGGCCCCAATGAGGTGCGCGTGGGCGCCGGCGTCGCCCGGGGCGATAGCCTGTTTTGTCCCACCATCGCGCCGGTGACGTGGAACTACCCGCCGGTGACGCCGGTCGCCCCCAGCACTACCCCGACCGGCCTGATCCACGTGCTGCAGCGGGAGAGTGGCGTGGTGAAGTCACGCCTCGATCCCCGGGTCGCGCTGCCCACACCGCTCCAGTCGGTGATCGCCTCGCCGACGGAGGTCGGGACGCGTAACGCCCAGTCGATGATCCTGGCCGCGGCCGGTGCCGACGACGGGACACTGATCGCCGCGGTCAGTCAGTGGCCGGTCGGCGGCGGTGGCTCACTGGCGCGCCGCACCGCCATCCTCGGTCTGCGGGAGAGCGCCAACCTGCAGATCCACCTCGGTCAGGACGCGGGCCTCAGCGACAGTGTTGGCGTGCAGCCGGGCGCAAACTCGGTCGCGCTGTACATGTTCGACTGCTTCGACATCGCGGCCAAGGGCGCGGCGACGCTGATCCCGCCGGAGAGCTATGAGGTGGACGCCGCGAGCCGGATTGTCCGCATCCCGGGGCAGCTCGCCGACGACGTCGGCGTCAGCGCCACGGCAGGCCCCGACCCGATCGCCGGCAAGGCGGTCCTCGTGGACTGGCTGGGAACCGACAACGTCACGCGCGCCAACGAGCTGCACGTGTTCCCGCCGGCCCACGTGTTCAGCTATGTGCCGGGGTTCATTCGGCTGAACCACTACCCGGTCGATCGCAGCACGGTACGGGTGTATCTGGAGACGCTGACGGGCCTCACTCCGGTCAAGTTCGACGCCGATGGTGGGGTGCTGCTGTCTGAGCCCGGCGAGCCGACGTCCACGTGGGACTACGGCAACGGCAACCGCCCCCTGCTCCCCAACGGCTGGCTGGACATGCGCAATGCCTTCGCCGACGTCAACAACAACGACACTTTTGATGCCGGCAGCGACTGGTATCTGCTGCCGGGGACCGAGGTCGTGTTCGACTACACCGGGTTCTACGAGCCGGCGGCGGATGTCGCCAACCCGACCGCCTACGGCGGCCGGCGCGGCTTTATCCCGATCCCGAACAGCGACCTCGGGATGCGGGCGGAGCGTCACCAGCTCCCGGTGATGTTCGGGTCGTCGGTGTCCACGCCCACGGTCGCGGGTCACACGATCCTGGTGGCGACGCAGGGGGTCGACGGGCAGCCGGCGGCCAACCCGGCCAACCCCACCCAGCGACGCTACCTGTACCAGTCACACTGGACCGGCAGCTTCATGGCACCGGTCGGCGGCCTGACCACTTCCGACACGCTGCTCGCTCTCAACTGGAACGCGCAGACGAACGAGGTGTGGGGGCGGATGGTGGCACCGGCGCAGGACACGAGCGCCGCCGCCTCCGTGCCGGTCACGACCGGCTCGCCCGCAGTGGCGGGAGCGGGCGTGATCGTCGGTACGCGCAACATGACAGCCCCCAGCGCGACCGCGCCGAACACCGGCTCGGTGGGTTATCTGAAGCTGGAGCGGACCCTGATCGCCGCCGGCTCGCGGGTGATTGAGTGCGTGGGGGCCGAGCCCGTGCGCACGCTCACCGGCAGCCGGGACATGGGGGGCGGCAGCCCTCGCCCGTTCGGCCATATCGCCAAGGTCGCCAAGCTCGCCAGTGACACTCTCCTGGTCGTGGACTCCGGCAACAACGAGGTGCTGGAGCTCGACAATCTGGGCCGGCGCGTCGCTTCGCTCGGGGCCGCCGCCGGGCTCGAGCGCCCCACCGATGCCTGGCGCTACTACACGACTCAAGACGGTGTCCGCTGGGCGCACACGGTGATCGCCGATGCGGGGAACAAGCGGATCCTGGAGGATGTCGCCAAGCCGGCCTCGGCCACCGACCCGACACTGACCCACGAGCAGTACGTGGTCAGCCCGGAGGCGGTGCCGACGAGCAAGCCGGGCCAGTTCCTGCAGCTCGAGTACCAGAAGGCCCAGCCGCTGCTCGACCCCGAGACCGGCGACCTGTGGGGCTATCTGGCCTGTGCCGCCAACTGGGGCGGCCCGCTCATCGTGGAGCCGCCGCGGTTTGACGCCTCCGGCCGGTACTACCCGCCGCGTGTCAACCCGCCCGCCAACACAAGCTACGAGATCCTCGGTGCGTGGGTCGGGCGCCCGCCGTTCAACCCCACCACCATGGCGTTCGATAGCAGCAAGCTGCCCACGCTCATGGGCGGCACCTACTCGCCGCGCTACTGGGCGGCGTGGGGGTTCTTGTACAACCTCGCGTTCGACAACATCCGCCAGATCGAGTTCGGGCGGCGGGGTAACCGGCAGTCCGCCGATAGCACCGGGTCGCAGTCCCGCGTGTGGGTCGTGGCCTCCAACTACAAGCCCAACCCGAATGACAAGACCACCTGGACCGGCCCCGGGGTGTTCGAGTTCGACATGGCCTACGACAAGCAGTCGCTGTCGTTCTCGTTCACCCGGACCGACTACATCAACTCGGGGCAGGAGTCGTTCACGCTCCCCGGTGGGGTGAACACGTTCCACAAGGCCTTCTTCCCGACCTCAGCCAAGCGGCTGCCTGGCGGGGATTACTTGATCAGCAACAACGCGGGGGCGATCGACCACCTGACCGTGGACAATACCGACATGCAGGGATGGGGGCGGGTGCTGACGAGTGAGGTGTTCCGGGTGAGTGCCACCGACAAGTCGGTGTGGGGGCGGAGCATGATCCCGGACCCGGCGCGCCCGCAATGGCCCGAGCCGCTGAACCTGATCTCGTATGCTGAGCGGTTCTGACACCTGCTTCGCCGTAGTGGTCGACACCGGTCGTGCCCTTTGGAGAGGGTGGAAAACCATGAGACACAGCACAGGACTCATCCTCGTTGCCGTGATGGCCGGGCTGGTCCCACCGGCGGTGGGGCAGACGACGGACTATGCGCTGCGCACACTGCTCACCGACCCGACCACGAGTCAGGACATGACTCACCAGTTCGGGATGAGCATGGTACGGGGCAACTATGTGTGCCCCATCTGCGGGTACTCGGCGCTGCTCGGGAGCGGGACGTGGGCCTGCCCCAACCCCTATCACTTGCCTGACGGGGCGACCGACATCCATCCGGCGGGGACGCTACTGGTGCCTGTGGCCTCGCAGCGCGACCGTCTGCTCGACGTCGCCCGGGCCTGGACGAGCGCCGCGACACCACCCTCGTGCGATATCGCCTACCGCGACACCACCGTGACGGGCACAGCGGCGGACTTCAACACTCCCAACCGCTTCCGCGCCGTCGTGGGGCGGCCGCTCCACCCCTCGCGGACGGCGAGCGTTCCCCCCTATGCCCAGGCGCCGGGCAACAACGTGTACGCCGAGTTCGCATGGCGCAACCGCCCGGGCGGGGGCGCCCCCATCGACTGGACCAATGCCCGCGTGCACTTCCTCACCATCCCCCCCGGTGTGCGGGAGCCGCAGGTGTGGTATGACAGCTACACCAAGGCCAACTATGGTGATGCCGACGACGCGGACGCCAACACGAATGATGATTTCGAGGATGCCGGCCGCTTCCGCGAGCTGTGGCAGGGGAGTCATGCCTACATCGTGGGCGACCGGGTCAGCCGCGGAGTGAGCTATCGCGGGTATGAGTGCATCCAGGCGCACACCTCATCGGCGGACACGACGCCGCCGGCGCCGGCCCCCGCCGATCGGCCGCCCGACGGGGCCTCCTGGCCCACCTACTGGAAGCCCATCGACCTGTGTGACATCAAGCTCAACCCGCACCGGGTCGCCGATGGTGACACCTACTACATCCGCTATTATTCGCACGCGCGATCCAGTGCCGCGCTGTCCGCCTGGCGGCTGGTCGTGTGCAGCAGGCTCTACGGCCTCATGTTCGACAGCGATCGCCAGACCGGGAGGGCGTACCCCGATAGCCAGGAGCATTTCCGCGTCGTCACCGCTGATGGCGGGCTGCGGCTCGACATGGCTACCAAGCAGGACCTCAACGCCGGCGGCCCCCCCGGCCCCCCCGGCAATAACGCCTACTGGGAGATGAGCTTCAAGACCCACTCTAACTGCAATATGCTCCCCCCCCCGGAGCGGGGACCGGTGCCGGACCACTGGGGCGATGGCACTCTGACTGGGGGCAACGACCTCAACGGGCAGATCTGGCGCCACGAGGGGGTCTTCTACGAGTTCGCCAACAACAAGGACCTGGTGACCAACCGCGACACCGTCGACGGCGACGCGACCCCCACGACCCCCGCGGTGCCGTACGCCATCCAGCCCGGGCAGGTCGGCGTCGGCCGCGTCGAGGTGCACTGGCAGCGTGGCGAGAACGTATGGGCCGGCACCGTGACGATGGAGGACACCACCCAGACCGAACAGAACCAGACGGGCGCCAACATCACCGTCCGGACGTTCTACTTCGGGGATGACAACCTCGAGTGGCGCTACGACGTGGGGCGCGGCCCGTTCAACAGCTTCCTGGCGCCGCCCAGCGCGGGGTTCGCGAGCGAGTATGAGCCGCTGGAGAGCCGCTTCGTTGTCTCGCCCTACCAGGTCCCGCCGACCGCGGACACGGACCGCCACGGCGCCGTGGAGCGCAACCCCGGCGGCGTCGCAGATGACGGCTACGCCCGGATCACCGCCGGGCACCCGGGCACGGGGGGCGACCGGGTGGCCCGTGCCGGCGAGACGACCACGCGGCGCGAGTTCTTCATCAAGCACCTGCTGACCCAGGGCACGATCTACTACCGCTGCCCGGCGTGCGGGGCCGTCTTCATCACTGCGCAGGACCGGGGCCAGAGCTACACCGACACCGCCACCTACCCGGGATGGGCGACGGGGACCGTCTACGTCGCCGGCACGCGCGTCACGGAGGGGGCCACGAACTACCTGTGCATCCGTCCTCACCGGCCCGCGGCACTGAACCGGCCGGGGAGTGGTGCGAACTGGTCCGACTTCTGGGAGGCCAGCCCCACCACCTATCCCGAGGACCGCGGCTACGGCGTCTGCCCCTGCCACGGCGACCATACGGAGCATAACAGCGGGGGCGGGAAGCCGGATGCCGCCCACAGCGCCCAGGTCTACTTCGCCGCCGGCGAGCGGGTCGGGCTGGAGCGGATTGACGCGCGCGGCGCGCGCGTGCGCGACGAGGTCGTGCGCTCACTGGTTGTCCCGGAGCTGGGGCTGGACACGACGACCACCCCGAACGCCCCGGTGCCATGGTTAGCGGCGTTCCCGGGCCTGCGGCCGCACATTCCGGACGAGGCGGTGCAGCTTGGCCGGGCGGCTCCGTACGTGGCTCCGGGCACCGCCGCCTCGACGGGGACCCCCTCGTGGGTGTCGGTGAATGTGCCCCGCTACCAACCCGCCTCCGAGCCCGGCCAGTCGCCGGGCAACACGGACGCGATCAATGCTGCGGGCGCCGCCACACCAGACGGCCGCCCGGAGCGGAACTGGGACTACCGCGGCATGGCGGTCTCCTACGAGACGGCACCGGCCACGGTGACGCGCTTCGACGCCAGCAAGAGCGTGGCCAGTGAGCGCTGGTGGATGGCCTCCCAGGCCACACGCTTCCAGGATAACGACTCGTGGGACGCCTACTTCGTCTGCCCGGACTGCGGGCAGCCCTACAGCCTGGATGTCACCCCGCCGCCGGCGTGGAACGCCGGCACGGGCTACGCCGTCGGCGATACGGTGAGCCACCCGACCGGGTTCTACGGGTGCATCGCAGCGGCGAGCGGCGCCGGCACAGAGCCGGGAGTGGCGGGCGCCTGGCGCACCTACTGGGCGCGCGACCGGCTGCTGCAGTGCCGCAACCCGCAGTGCCCGGGGCACGAGTGGTGCCCCGCGTGTGGGTGCATCTATCCCGCGGGAACCGGCACCTGCCCCTTCGACGGCATGACCCTCATCGTGGTGAAGCCGGAGGCGGATGGCAGCGGGGACGAGAACTTCGGCTTCCGGCACTTGGCGGCCGAGCAGTACGACGCCTTCGACATCCAGCTCCCGGTGCTCAAGAACACGGAGTTGGTGGCCGGCCGCACCTCGATGGATCTGGGGCGGACGGCCCCGGGGGTGGACCTTACCAACCCGGACCGGACCATCGCGGCCGCGGGGGGCACGCCGACGGTGGCGCCCTACCATCGGCGGCCGGACCCGGCGGACGTCTCCCACGTGGGTCGCCTCGAGCTTCGCAACGAGGGCAACACCATCCCCGCGGTCAGCGGCGTCGTGCCACTGGCCGCGGGGACCGGGCTGGAGGATCGTCTCTGGCGGCTGTTCCGGCCGGAAGCCGACCAGGTGGAGCGGGATAACGAGGGACGCAGCTACGGCTGGGTCGGGATGCGCAACCCGATCGCCGCCAGTCTGAAGCGCACATTCCGCGACGACACCGGCGCGGCGCTCCCCGGGACATTGATCCTCCCCGTGCAGACCCCCGACGCCGCCACCGGATCGACGGCAGGCGTCGGCGTGCGGGCCGGTGGCAGCGGCGTGGCGGGTGCGGTGAACGTCATCGGAACCGGCCAGGTGCTGGGGCGCTATAGCGGCACCCAGGTCTACTTCATCGATCAGAACGCCAACGGTGTGTTCGACTTCGCGGTGGCGGGGGTTGCGACGACGAGCGCGCTGGCGGTGTTCGATCCGGAGCGCGATCGGGGCCTGGAGCCGTACATGGTGTCGACGGCCCGGGTCCGGGTCTCCGAGTCGCGCCTGCCGTTCAACGACCACAAGGCCCGGGATGCGGCGCCGGCGGCCCGCTTCGCCTATGACGCGAACGGCAACCCGACCGGGCTGCGGGCCTTCTGGATGACGGATCGGGCGGGCTCACCGACGGTGGGCGCGTCGATGGACCTCGTCTATGCGGACGCCACGCTGGACCCCAACAGTGCGGGTGAGAACCGCAGCTACGTGTGGAACACCGGGGCGGACCCGACGGTCCTGGCTTCCAGCCTGGGCGCGCTCACGCAGATCGGGCCGGTCGACACCTACTCCTATCCGGGCGACATGTCACAGGCGATGACCCTGTGGAGCGCCAGCGACCGCGGCAGTGGCGGGCTGCGCAACACCATCACCTGGGCGAGTACGGATGGGACCAGTGGGACGCTGTGGACCGGGCAGGACCGGGCCGAGAACGTCCGCGGGTTCTACGATCCGGACCTCCCTCACAGCGGCGCCGGGGCGGGACACTGGTGCTTCTGGCAGACCGGCACCCGCGGCCACGAGCGGATCATGTACCGGGCTCAGCTCGGGACCGCGAACAAGGTCTACCTGGGAGCGCTGCCGGTCGACAACAGCATCTCGACTGCCGACCCGGACAGCGCGGAGCAGACGTGGGTTGACCCGGACGAGGATGGCCCCGACCCCGCGCGCTGGGACACAAACCTCGACGGGACCGTCGACGATCGTGATCGGTCCTCGATCCGCCGGTTCCCCCATGGGCCGTTCACCGCGGTGAAGGATGTCGCCCCGTTCCTGTACACCCCGCCGGTGCACTACAACCCGGCGCTGTATGGGACGGAAGCCCAGCCGCAGGTCCGCGTGTTCTTCGCCGGCTATGCGCGCCACCTGGGCAACTTCGACATCTATGAGGTGCGCTTCAACCGCGACGACCTCGTCAGTGGCAAGAACAACAGCGGCAAGGTGAGCTTCGGCTACGTCGAGGGGGGCACACCCGGCCTGCCGGTGACGAACCCGAGTGTGTCCCAGCCGAAGGACCCGGCCACCCTGGCCGGCCCGGGCGAGGGACCCGGGGAGCAGTTCACCGGCGATGTGCTGCGGCGGGAGTTCCACTCGCGCCACCTGGACTGGCTGACCGGTACCGGCGGCCCCAGCGTCACGCTGACCCTGGGGGTGCGTGTCACCGGCCTCGAGCGCGCGATCCACTACTATGATGTCACATGGGGCACCATGAGCGCGGCGCGGGGCGAAGGCTACGACGCCAAGCGGGGTGTCTACACGGTGATCCCGCGCTTCTCGCCTCACGACCCGGAGTTCTACCCGGTCCCGCCACTCGGGGATCAGGGCCCGGCCGCCCCCGCCAACAACAGTCTGCCGAAGGTGAGGTACTATGCCGGCGGGGGCCTCGATGGGGCCGATGCGTACGAGTTCATCGACCCGACGACGCGCGGCCTCGCCGATGCCGAGAAGGCCCCGCTCAAGCTCGAGATCGATCCCGCGGTCGGCCGGGTGCGCTTCTCGGCGCCACTGTTCAATGTGCTTGATCCCGGAGACCGGACGGCCGTCTTCAACACGAGCTTCAACTACGAGGACAACGACGGCAAGGACGACGGTCAGGTCGTGGATGTGTTCCTCTGCGGCGACTACACACCGTTCGTCTGGCGGCACACGACCTCGCCGGCCGATGATGACTGCCCCACCATCATCTCCCAGCACGGGCCCTGGCATGGGAATGAGCAGGCCAGCGCCTACCCATGGTCCCTGGACAGCAACAACACGCAGTTCACGCTGATGTGGCGTCGCGCCTTCGGCTCGGGACAGGCGCCCTACCACGGGCGCACGTGCTACATGATGAAGCTATACAACCATGCGGTCCGGGTCAACCACCCGCCGATCGTCAACGTCGGCAGCCTGGAGGTCAAGACCCCCAGCGACGACGCCAACCCGCAGGCTGAGCTCGTGGGTCCGGGAATGCCCGCCGAGACGGCCGAGCCGATCGACAATGAGAACACCAGTCACCAGGGGGCCATGCCCAAGGGGTGGGACGGTAGCACTCGCAACGAGTTTGACGTGGATGCGCCGAACGGCGAGATCGCGATCTGGCCGGGTGTGACCCGGTGGGTCCGCTACCCCAACGGCGATTGGCGGCGGGCGGGCGTCGGCACCGTCCGCATCAAGTACCGATACCAGTACGTGGACGCCGCCGGGGCGGTGCAGACCGCGGAGGCCAACGAGGTGCACAGCGTCGGCGGCTGGAGCGAGGAGACGGTGATCCCGATCGACACCGTGCTGGCGGAGGGGCCGCTCCGCGTGGCGGAGGAGACCTATCGCGTCCCCGCCCTGCAGGGCCAGGCGACACCAACGGTCGTGGCGCGCCGCTACTGGGTATTCTGGACCAGCCCGCGGCCCGGCTATGACCTGCGCCTCCCGGCGGCAGGTGTCCCGGGCTCGCAGGTGTACCAGTCCTCGGACATCTTCTACTGTGCCATCAACCCCGAGTTCCCGACACTCGTGGGGTCGCGCGAGCGGAGCGACCAGGCGACCCAGCGCTTCCGGCCGCCGTACTAGCGAACGGCCGCCCTCGATGCATCGGACGACAACTGAGCCCCCGAGGGGGTGACCGGAGACCGTGAGGGAGGG
>CAZIWQ010000009.1:0-22283 GCA_964542355.1 uncultured Armatimonadia bacterium | reverse complement strand
GCGGTCTGGGCTCAGGATGACAGGATCGCCGGACGACGCGAAAGACAGCGCCGTCGTCTCGGTCGACACACCCCCGCCGACCGGGACGGTCGGCCTACGCGACTGCGGCTCGTCTCTCGCCGCCGGCACTCGTAGTCCGGCCTCCACACGAGGGCGCCCGAGGGTGTGGACGGCCAAAGGGACTCCTGCCCGGGTGGCGAAGTCTGATGGTAGCCGCCCACGTTGTGGCTGCACCGGTGTGGCCGTAGCTCCGAGAGGATGCGATCGTGATGACAGGCAGGCTTGTGCTCATCCTGGCACTGACGCTGGGAGTGGGAGGGTTGGGCTACTGTCAGGAGCAGGAGGCCTTCGGCTGCGACGCCAATCCCACGGGCGACCCGATCGGGGGCGGCGCCGGCTATCGCGACATCAAGTCGACCGGTGATCTCATCGTGCGGACGGGCGACGAGCTGGTGGCGGCGCTCACGGCCGCGAAGGCCGGTCAGGTGATCTTCATCCCCGACGGGGTCGAGCTGGACCTTACCGGCCGCAAGGGGCTCGCGGTCCCGGCGGGAGTGACCCTGGCGAGTACGCGCGGGCGGGACAACTCACCGGGGGCCCGGCTGTTCACCAGCTTGCGGGGCACGAGCCCGCTCCTGTGCAGCGGCGGCGACGAGGCTCGCATCACCGGGCTGCGGATCGAGGGCCCCTACGCCGGGCCGGAGAAGATCGCGCAGTTCGCCCAGGGCCTGAGCATCACCCACCACAACTGCCAGGTCGATAACTGCGAGGTCTACAACTGGAACTGCATCGGCATCGGTGTCGGGGGTGGCGGGGACGTCCGCATCCACCACAACACCATCCACCACTGCCAGCTCTCGGGCTACGGATACGGGGTGGCCACCGGGCGCGCCAACTGCTTCATCATCGCCAACCGGTTTGACTGGTGCCGGCATGACATCGCCTCGAGCGGCTCGCCGGGTGACTGCTACGAAGCCGCCTGGAACTGGGTAGGCGAGCATGCCACCAGCCATCGCTTTGACATGCACGGCGGCCGCGACCGCGGGGATGGCACCGACATCGCCGGCGACTGGATCCTGATCCACCACAACAGCTTCATGGACGCCAAGCGTCGCCCCGTCGTTATCCGCGGGGTCCCCAGTCAGGGTGCGGAGGTCCATCACAACTGGTTCGCCCAGGGGGCGGCCAAGGACGCCGTGACCAGTGGCGGAAACACCCGGGTCTACCGCAACGCCTGTGGCCCGACCAAGGCGGTGGAGGAGTAGCATGACACCCGTGCCTCTCGTGCCGTTCGGCCTGACTGTCATCCTGAGCGACCGTGGCGTCCGCCTGCCACGACGCAGCGGTCGGCGGAGGGTGTTCGTGGCCGCGCTGCTGGCCCTGGGCCTTGCCACGCCACTGCTCGCCCAGGGCAAGGACGTCTACGGGGACGCGCTGCCGCGCGGGGCCGTGCAGCGCCTCGGGTGTGTGCGCTGCAAGTATGGCGGTATCAACGACGTAGCATATCTCCCGGACGGGCGCGTCCTGGTGCTCGTGGGCAGTACCCTCGACGTGTGGGACATGGCCACGGGGACCCGCCAGGAGCAGCGCAGGCTCCCTGTGTCGGCCGTGGCGATGGACCTGAGCCGGGATGCCGCGCGCCTGCTCCTGGCGGCGGGGGATGGTTCGGTCTGCCACTATGACCTGGCGACGGGCAAGGAGTTGAGACGCTGGCCGACGGCGCAGGCGGGGCTCAAGTCCGCCCGCCTCTCACCGGACGGAACACGCGTCCTGACCGTCGGGCGGATGCCGCCGACGCTGAAGGAGTGGGAGCTGGCGACCGGCCGTGAACTGGCCGGCATGAGCGGTAAGCTGATGTACTACGACGCGGCCGTGTATGCGCTGGGCGGGAAGGTCGCCGTTGCCGGTGGCGGATACGACCGCATCGAGTTTTGGGACCTCACTGCCGGCAACCTGCTGCAGAGCGTAGCCAGCGACTACTGCGTCTACGACATGGTACCCTCTGCGGATGGTACGCGGGTCCTGGCCGGCGAGCGCTCACGCGGCTCGGAGTGGGATGTCGCGCTGATGAAGCCGCTGCAGCTCTACAAGGGGCACCATGGCGGGGCCGTGACCTCCCAGTGCTACGGCCCGAACCCCGGGGAGGTCTACACCGGCTCACGTGACGGCTCCGTGCGGCGGTGGGACCGAGTGAAGGCTACCGTCCTGGGGCGCTGGTTCCCCCACGCCTCATATGCCACGAAGCTGCGCGTTTCCCCGGACGGCAAGTGGGTGCTGTCATACGGGTCGGGTCAGTACCTCGTTGAGTGCGATCTCGAGACCGGCAAGCCCCGCCTGCCGTGGGAGCGCCATGAGGCGTCGGTTGACGCTGTGGCGTGGACGGCTGCCGGCCGAGTCATCAGTGGGTCGCTCGACGGCACGGCGCGGGTGTGGGAGCCGCTCGGGGGCAAGTGCCTGGCCGTCCTGCCGGCCGGCCCCGGCGCCTCCTGTGTCACCGGGACGCCCGACGGCCAGACGCTGGCCGTCGGCTCCAAGGACAGTCTGATCCGTGAGTACGCCGCCGACGGCACGCTGCGGCGCGAGCTGAAGGGCCATCGCGGCTACGTCCGCGCGCTGGCCTATCTGCCCGACGGGCGTCTGGTGAGCTGCGCCGACGATGGCACGGTGCGTCTCTGGGGCCCGGGGCCGGAGGCGCTCAGCACGCTCGAGGGTCACCGTGGCGGGGTGCTGGCCCTGGTGACACTCGACGAGCAGCATGTTGCGACCGCCGGGCGGGACGGCAGCGTACGCCTATGGGACCTCGCCGCCGGCCGGCAGGTGTGGAGCCGGGTTGAGCATCGCGGCTATGTCACATGCCTGAGTGCCGGCCCGCAGGCGAGCTTCTTCAGTAGCGGGCGTGACGGCCGCATCCTGCACTGGAACGTGGCAGGCAAGCTGCCGGGGGGCGAGCTGACGGCGGGGGGGTGGGTCAACGCGCTGGCGGCCACCGCCGACGGGACGGGTATCTTCGCCGGCAGCGGCAAGCTGCTCGCCTGGGAGCTCCCGGACGGCACGCCGGCCGGGACGCGTGAGGGCCATGCCGGCGCAGTCAACGCGCTCGCACTCTCGCCGGATGGCAAGCACATCGTCTCGGCCTCCGCCGACGGGACGTTGCTGGTGTGGTCGCGCTAGAGCCCCGGCCGAAACGGCCACTTCCGGCCGGGTCTCTAGCGGCGAGACGGCTGTGAGTGGCGTCTGCGGGCCTCTGAGCGCAGCGACGCGGAAGCGCGCAGTCCAATCTCGGGAGGTGTTGTCATGTTTGTCCAGCAGTTCTTCGTCAAGGGCCTCGCCCACAGCTCGTACCTGCTTGCGGGGAGCGGTACGTGCGCGATTGTCGACCCCCAACGCGACGTGGACGTGTACCTGCAGGCTGCCGCGGACATGGGGATGACGATCACCCATGTCCTGGAGACACACCTGCACGCGGACTTTGTCTCCGGTCACCTCGATCTGGCCGCGGCCACGGGGGCGGCGATCTACGCTCCCCGGTCGGCCGGGTGCCGCTTCGACCATGTCGCTGTCGGCGAGGGGGACCGCTTCGCGATTGAGGATCTGGCCCTGGAGGTGCGGGAAACACCGGGGCACACACCGGAGCACATCTCCTTCGTCGTCACGGACAATGCACGCGGGCCGGAGCCGTGCGCGGTGTTCTGTGGGGACACGCTGTTTGTCGGCGACGTGGGGCGTCCCGACCTGTTTCCCGGCCAGGCGCAGGAGCTGGCGCAGAAGCTCTACGCCAGCCTCCACGACAAGCTGCTGCCGCTGCCCGACTTCTGCGAGGTGTACCCCGCGCACGGCGCGGGGTCGCTGTGCGGGCGGGCGATGGGCGCCAAGCGCACCAGCACCATCGGCTACGAGCGCCGTTACAACGCGGCCGTGCAGATCGCCGAGGCGGCGGCGTTCGCGGAGTCGCTGACGACGAACATGCCCGCGGCGCCCGACCACTTCAGCCGCTGCAGCGCGATCAACGGAGCGGGTCCGGCACGCGTGAGCGAGCTTCCGCCGCTCGAGCCGCTCGCACCCCGTGACTTCCATGCTCGCAGCCAGGGCGCGGGCACGGTCGTCGTGGATGTCCGCAGCTACGCCAGCTTCGGCGGCACCCACGTCCCCGGGGCGTATCACATCGACGTGACGGGCAACTTCGCCACCTTCGCCGGCTGGATCCTGCCCCCTGACCACGAGATCCTGCTGGTGGCCGATTCCGAGGCCCAGGCCGCCGAGGCGGCGATGCTGCTGCGCCGCGTGGGCCTGGACAACACCACCGCCTGCTTACGCGGGGGGATGTTCGCATGGGCCAGGGAAGGGCTGCCGCTCGGGTATGTCCCGCAGGTATCCGCCGAGGATCTGCACCGGATGGCCAGTGGCGGGGAGGGTGTGGTGCTGGTCGATGTGCGCGCCCCGACGGAGTATGACAAGCACCACATTGCCGGCGCCCTGAACATCCCGGCCCCCGCGCTGCGGACACGGCATCCGGAGCTGGACCCCGAGGCCCAGACCGTGGTGATCTGCAGCACCGGGCATCGCTCGAGCATGGCCGCGAGCCTGCTCCAGCGGGCGGGGTTCCGCAGTGTCGCAAATGCGGCCGGCGGGATGACCGGCTACACCGCGGCGGGCTATGCGCCGGAGTGTCCGGTGTGTATCGTGCCCCACGGTCCGCGCTTTCTCGGTCGCAAGGTCGGCTAGCAGAGCGGCCGGGAAGCCGTTCTGAGGCCGCGAAGCCACGCCAGAGTGGCTTTGGCGGGCACTCAGCCGGCCGCTCCGCCTTTGGGGGCCGGCCGGAGGTGGCCTTTCCGGCCGGGTCTCTCGGGGCACCGCATGCGGAGGTGTGCCATGGACTGGCTCATGATGGAGCGCTGGTCGCCGTACGTCGTCGGGATCGGGATCGGGGTCTTGAGCTGGATATCGTTCCTCCTGTCCAACAAGGCCATCGGCTGCTCCACGGCCTTCGCCCGCACCAGCGGGATGGTGGAGAAGCTGTTCCGGGGGAACCGCGTGCTCGCGAGGGCTTACTACAAGCTCTTTGCGCCGGAAGTCGACTGGGAGTGGATGCTGGTGGTGGGGCTGATCGTCGGTGCCTTCATCGCGGCCCAGCTTGGGGGGGTCTTCCACCCCGGGTGGGTACCTGAGCGCTGGGCGCAGGCCTTTGGGGCGGCGCCACTGCCGCGGGTAATCGTCGCTCTGATCGGCGGGCTCCTGATGGGGTTCGGGGCCCGCTGGGCCAACGGGTGCACCAGCGGTCACGGCATCAGCGGCTCGCTCCAGCTCGCCGTGAGTGGCTGGATCGCCGCGGCCTGCTTCTTCGCCGGCGGGATCGCCACGGCGATGGTGATCTTCAAGGTAGTAGCGGTTCCGGTGCTACACCCGTAGGAGGAGTGGCGATGCTCACGCACTTGCACGGCAACACACGCGCACAATTGTGGATCGGCTTCCTGCTCGGGATCGCGTTTGGCTTCCTGCTGCAGAAGGGCGGGGCGACCAGCTATGACGTCATCATCGGGCAGCTCCTGTGGCAGGACTTCACCGTGGTCAAGATCATGCTCTCTGCCGTGATCACGGGCACGATCGGTGTTCACGCGCTCAAGAGCCTGGGGCTGGCTGAGCTTCACCCGAAGGCCGGCTCCATCGGGATGACTGTGGTTGGTGGTCTGATCTTCGGAGTGGGGTTCGGGGTGTTGGGGTACTGCCCGGGCACGGTGGCGGGGGCGATCGGCCAGGGCGAGCTGGATGCGCTGGTGGGGGGCGCGGTGGGCATCCTGATCGGTGCCGGGCTGTTCGCCGCGGTCTATCACCACCTGCAGCCCGGAATCCTCAGCTACGGTCATTTCGGGGAGCTCACTTTCCCCCAATTGCTCCGGGTCAATCACTGGGTCATCGTGGTTCCGACGGTGGTGCTGTTGGTGGGGCTGCTGTGGTGGATTGAGAGCTCGGGACTGTGACGAGTGCCCTGTGGGGGGCGCGCGCCAGGGGGAGTCGGTCGGCGCCTCCTGCCGGAGGGGGTGTGTTGCGCTGATCCGCGCCCGGTTGTCCCATGCCTCGCGGCTGGTGTCGGCGCTCGGATGGCTGCGTGGCTACCGCCGAGCCGACCTGTCCGGCGACTTCGTTGCCGGCCTGACGACAGGCGTCATGCTGGTGCCGCAGGCGATGGCCTATGCGCTGCTGGCCGGGCTGCCGGCCGCCACCGGCCTGTACGCCTCGACGGTGCCGCTGGTGGTGTACGCACTCCTCGGGACCTCGCGCCAGCTTGCGGTGGGGCCGGTGGCCATGGTCTCGCTGCTCGTGGCCGCCGGGGTGGCCGAGCTCGCCTCGCCCGGGACGCCGGAGTACGTGCGCTATGCCGCACTGCTGGCGGTGATGGTAGGGGCGGTGCAGGCCGGCCTCGGGGTCGTGCGTCTGGGCGCGGCCGCCAACTTCATCTCACACGCGGTCGTCACCGGCTTCACCTCGGCGGCGGCCATCATCATCCTGCTGAGCCAGCTCAAGCATCTGCTGGGAGTGAAGGTCGGCGCGACGGAGTCCACGCTTCGCCTCGTGAGTGAGCTGGGGCAGCAGGTCCCCCATGTCAACCCGCCGACACTGGCCGTGGGGGCCGTGAGCATTGTCCTGCTGGCGGTGCTGCGGGCGAAGTCGCCGCGTGCTCCCGCAGCCCTCGTGGCGGTCGTGGCGGGAACGCTGGCAACCTGGGGCCTGGGGCTTGCCGCGAGCGGTGTGGCCATCGTCGGCGCGGTGCCGGCGGGACTGCCGGTGCTGAGCCCCCCGCCCCTGATGATCGACGCCGTCGTCAGGCTGGCGCCGGTGGCGCTGACGATTGCGTTCGTCGGCTTCATGGAGTCGGTGGCGGTGGCCGAGATGATCGCCGCCCGGGAGCGCTACAAGATCGAGCCGAACCGTGAGCTGGTGGCGCTCGGGTGTGCCAATGTGGCGGCCGGGGTGCTCCTGGGGTACCCGGTGACGGGCGGGTTCTCACGCACTGCGGTGAACTACCAGGCCGGGGCGCGGACGGGCCTGGCGTCGCTGGTCACGGCCGGGGTCGTGGCACTCACACTGCTCGTGCTCACGCCGTTGTTCCACTACCTACCACAGGCCGTGCTGGCTGCCATCGTTGTCGTGGCGGTCGCGGGGCTGGTCGATGCTCGCGCAGTGCGACGTCTATTCCGCGTCAAGCCGGGAGACGGCTGGGTCGCGCTCGTCACGGTGGTGGCCACACTGGGCGTGAGTGTCGAGGCGGGGATCCTGACCGGCGTGGCGCTGTCGCTGGTGCAGTTCCTCTGGCGCAGCGCCCACCCCCACATCGCCGAGCTCGGCTACGTGGCCGGCGAAGATGCCTACCTCAACATCGCGCGCTTTCCCGAGGCCGTGCAGTACCCCGAGGCACTGCTGCTGAGGGTGGATGCCGCGTTGTACTTTGCCAACATGGGCTTTGTCGAAGGGCGGCTTCGGGCGTGCCTGGTCGACCGGCCGATAGTGAAGTGGGTTGTGCTCGACCTATCAGGCGTCAATGACATTGATGCGTCCGCGGTCTACGCCATGGAGGAGCTGATCGCCAGCCACCGCGAGCGGGGCATCACCTTCGTGTTCGCAGGGATGAAGGGGCCGGTGCGCGATATCGTGAGCCGGGCGGGGTGGGATGAGGCAACCGGGCACTGGCTGGCATGTCACAGCGTCCCCGACGCCCTCGCCCGCATTGGTCTCGTGCCCGGCGAGTGAGCCGCCGCTGCCGTGCCGTGTGAGGCAGGCCTTGCCGCCTGCCCGACGGTCCCCCGCGCGCGGGCGTGGGACACCGCCGCTTCGTAGACGGTATACGGCAGCTCGCGCATGGTGACCCCGAGTGCCCACTGCCCGCGACCGTCACGGCACAGCATCGAGGGCACGACCAGTCGGTAGTAGCGCTGGGGCGCGATCGTGCAGGCTGCGATGCGATGGCCCGCCGGACGACGGTAGTCGACCACGAGCCCGGGACCGGCCAGGCGGAGCCCGTTGGCGTCGGAGCGCGCCAGCAGGTGCTCCATGGCATCGAGCAGCTCGCGGCCACTGAGCGTCGCCTCGCAGACCACGCGGCGGTCGCGGTTCACCATCGTCTTGAAGAGATCGTCGCCACTGATCGGTCCGGCCGGCAGCCCGTGCCGCAGCATGGAGTTGCTGAAGGCGGCGACATCGGCCCGGGCATGGTTGCGCAGGGCCTCGGCGAGCCAGCGGCACAGTGGCGACGGCCGGCCCGCGGGCCCTCTCGTCGTCACGGGTCGCGGCGCGTAGCCCACGATCGCCAGCGCCTCCGGGCACAGCGCCTGGTTCCACGCCACAAGCTGATCGGCGAGCGCGGTGTCAATCGGAGTCGTGGCGTGCTCCATCCGCACCAGCCGCCCACGGTAGCCAATGACGCCCCCGGCGTCCATGTCCACCGTCAGCTCGAGTTCTCCCACGTGCTCCGCGTACTGTCCGGCCTGGACGATGATCGCCCCGTGGGGCCCCGTCCGGATCGGCTCGGTCAGCAGCTCATGCGTATGCCCGCTGACAAACACGTCGATGTCCGGCGCCGCGGCGGCCAATTGGCGGCAGTCGCGTGACCCCCAGTGGCACACGGCGACGACCAGTTGGTTCCGGCTGCGGAGCTCGTGCGCCAGCTCCTGCAGGCGCGGTGCAATCGCGGCCGGGGCGGCGGCCACGACCTTGCGCCCCGCCACCGTTCCCCGCGTCGAGTTGCCGACACCGATGATCCCGACGTGCACCCCGTCCACCACAATCTCGCGGAAGGCCGGGACGACTGTCTCGCCGGTATCCGCGTAGGTCACGTTGCAGGCCACGACGGGGACGCGCGTAGCGTCGACATTGGCCTTCCAGCGGGCGGCGCCGTACGCGATCTCGTGGTTGCCGGGCACGATGGCGTCGTAGCCGACCACGGCGATGGCGCGCAGGGTCATCTCGCCCCGGCTGACGACGCCGAGCATGTCGCCCTTCTCACACACATCTCCCGCGTCCACGGCAAGCACATCCGCCCGCTCCCGCCGCCGCTGATGGAGGTACCCACTCACATACACCAGGCCCCCGCAGTCACCACCCAGTGGGCGGAGGTTGTCGTGGATGTCGTTGGTGTGCAAGAGCAGCACGGTGTCGGTGCGGTGCGCGGGCTTGGCCAGGTCGCCGCGGCACAGTCCTGCCGGGAGTGCCACCAGCACGATCGTCACCAGGAGCCCGCGGAGGGTGCTCTGTCGCATCGTCATGTCTCCTTCGAGAGTAGGGGGGGGGATTGCCGGCGCCCATCATGAATGGTCTTCCGCGTCATAGTGCCGAGGTCCTCCGCGCCGAGTCTGCACCGCACGAACCCCGGGTTGGCGCCCGACCCTGACAGCTCCCTGCAAAGCAGGGGGGAATCTTGGGGGGCGCAAGGAATAGGCAGGTGTGCCATGGGCGACGGGCCGGCCCCCGGCTGGCGCGCCGCTGAACTGACCCTAGTCGATGAGTGGAGGCCGATTCCGTTGATGACCGGCAAAGAGCGCCTGATGACCGCCGTGCGCCACGAACAGCCCGATCGCGTGCCCATCTGCCCGCGCATCCAGTGGAGCTGGCTGGACCCCGACAAGCGCCACCGGCTCGAGGAGCTCTACTCCCCGGCCATTGACCCCATGGAGATCCTCGGGATCACGACGCCCAACTACCTCATCTCGTACCCCGACAGCTATGACCTGCCCGAAGTGCGGGTGGACACCACGCGCTATGAGCAGGACGAGTACCAGGTCGTCGAGCGCGTCTTCCACACTCCTGCGGGGAAGCTGTCCGACCGCACGAAGATCCCGCCCTCGGGCCGCGAGTATGGCATGTCGCCCAACCCGATGAAGACCGAGTACCTGGTCAAGTCGCGCGAGGACATCCCCGCGCTGCGCTACATCCTGCCGGCGATCAAGGGCAACTATGACCACGCCGCCGCCCGCAAGGCCGAGCTGGGCGACCGGGGCGTGGTGATGGTCAATGTCTACAGCGAGTTGTGCCACCAGGCCGGCGACGCGCGCGACATGCAGGACCTGATGATGGACTACTATCTCGACCGCCCGCTGTTCGACGAGCTGCTCGGGCTGTTCCAGGAGCGGACGATGGCCGAAGCGAAGGCGGTGCTGGAAGCGGGGATCGAGTGGGTCTTCCACAACTCCTACTACAACAGCCTCTCGGCCGGCTGGTCGCCGGCGATCTTCGCCGAGGTGTTCGTGCCGAACATCACGGCTGTCGCAGACCTCGCGCACAGCTACGGTGCCTGCGTGGACTACTACGATGATGGGAAGCTGGCCGAGAGCATGAAGCTGATCGCGGACTGCGGCGTGGACGTGCTGGAGACGTGCACCCCGCCGCCGATCTGCGACTTCGACCTGCGGGAGGCCAAGGCGACGATCGGCGCGCAGGTGACGCTGAAGGGCTATATCGACCTGATCTACATCGTGAAGATGGGCACTCCCGAGCTGGTGGAGCGGACGGTGGCGGAGGCGATGGAGATTGCCAGGCCGGGTGGCGGGTTCATCATCGGCAGCAGCGACAGCTTCCGCGAAGGGACCCCGCCGGAGAACATGCACGCCTACTTCCAGAGCTGCCTCAAGTATGGGGTGTATGGGTAGGGCGGGTGCAGGAGTCCGGGGGGTAGCGTCCGGGGGGAGTCGGGGAGCACCATGCCCAGTCCTCCGATGCTCGTGTCGGCCCGGGTGCCCATGGCGGTGCAAGGTCGGGGTTCGCAGTACCGGGGCCTATGAGGCAGGAGCGCACCCGACCGCTTCAGAGCCGGCAAGTGGCAGGATCATGTGGTGTAGATGGAGGCGGGCGGGGTACGCCTTTCCCGTGGGTACTTCACGGTCGTGGTGCGACGTCGAGTGGGCGCGTCCCGGGAAGCTGGGGTGCTGAGTCAGTATGCACCCGAGGCGCTTGGCGATCCCCGCAAGCGCCGCCTGCGGCGACCCTGTCAGGAGGTACCCCACCATACCCGCCTCACTGCTGAACGGAGCGTACCGGCACGTGATGAAGTTGCCGGTGATCTCCCGGATGTACTCAGCCAAGGTCCCGTCGGTCCTCAGCACCTTGGCCTCAAAGGGCCAGGCCAGGCGCGGGTTCTCGTACATCACGAACGCGAAGTCATACTGTTTGGCTCGCGCGGGAGGCTCCGAGCGGCCCTCGAACTCCCAGGACTCCTGCCACACGTCGAACGGCCAGAAGGAAGACAAGTGGTTCATCTGTTGACGGATGCTCGCTACAAGGAGCTGGGTTAGCTCCGTCTCCTGGACGGCGCCGAGGCTCTCCAGGCCCACCTTCTCCAGGACATCCTGCTTCAGAGCGTCGTAGCCGGCCCAGACGAGTCCCAGGAGCTTCGTCTCAGCGCCGCCCTGCCACGCGGCCATGGTTTCTGTGAACTCCGGCGTATCGGGCCAGCGCATCTCCGAGATAGTCATCCGCTTAGGCACGAGCTCCCCCTTGGAGTGCCTCGGCTGAGGCGCGCCACAGCACTATGTCCGCGGCGACGGCGTCAGCGTCCCTCATCGCGGCCGAGCGAGTCCAGTACCTGCGCTGGTCAGGCTTGGCGATGTAGACCGTTGGGACCTTCTTCCCGTCCAGGAGGGTCGAGTCATACACCCGTGCCGCCCGCCGTGATAGGCCCCCGGCAAGCCACTGGCTCAACCTGTTGAGGCGTTCGGCGAGCTTGCCATAGTCGGCTGATTCGAGAACGACCCGTTCGCGCCCGGGACAGCCAAGGTGGACCGCGATCAGGCGGAGAGGGAACCGCTGCTCTGCCTCATGGAACACGGTCGCGCAAGCTGCCTTGTCCGCACCGAACCCCGCCTCGAGGACGCGCAGGAAGTAGTCTGCATAGAGCTGAAGGTCCGGCTCAAGGTCCCCGTGGCCCTGCTCGGGGAGTCGCCGTGTTGGCTGCCGTCCCGGCGAGTCCTCGCCGCCCTTGAAGTCCGGGAGAGTGAACTGGGTGAGGTCCTCGACCAACGCCCATTCCGCCTCACTGAGCTCGAACGCTCGGCGGGCGCGGTCGTCGACGTCAGCGTCAGTCCTGAGCTCGTCCAGGAGACCAGGGATCAGCGGAGGAATTGGTACGTCGAGCAGGCTGCCCACCAGGGGCTCCGGCCGGTACGAGGCGAAACGCCCACTGGTAAGCAGGAGATAGTAGGGTGCCACCGCACTATTGAGGACGAGACACACTGCCTCCAGTGTTGGCTCACTACCGCGATCGACATGGATGCTCACGAAGCTCTGGGAGCAGATGACGCCTTGCGTCTCCATCTTGTCATCGATCAGGACTGCGCGGAACCGGCCCTCCCTTACTGACCAGCTCTGCTTCACGACTACCTGGGGTAGCAGGAAAGCGCGGAAATCCGTCGAGTCGCGGCTGTGCACCTCGTCATTGCTGTTGACCGGGAAGGCGCTCGGCGGCAAGCGCAGAGACATGCCCTCTGGGAGGTTGCCAACCCCGATGCAATGCCGGCCCACGATCTGCGGTTGGCGCTTCGCGCGATCACCTCGTATGAACCCCTCGCGCGCAACGACCGACGGGTCACCACGCAGGCGCCTGAGCTGTTTGAGCTTGCGCAGGAGAGCCAGGTCGCGCCGGCTACCCCAGGCCAGGGCCGACCATACCCAGGGGCTCTCTAGCGCTTCGTCTGCGAACACCTCGGTGGTGTCATGGGGGTCGGCAACAATGCGGTAGCCATCCTCCGGGGTGCGGGTCCGCTTGGGGCAGCAGTACGAGATGGGCTCGTCACTCGGTGCCACCGGCCGCAGCGTGATAGCGCACACCGGGTCGACCGACTCCGGGAAGAGGTTGGCTCGCAGTGCTGCCAGGTTGATGACCTCCTCCACCCTGAACGATGAGAAGAGCTTCCGCCGGAACTGCAGACACGTTCGCGCGTGGTTGAGGAGCAGTGCCTCGGCAGGCTGCAGCATGGACACGCGCCCGTTGGCCTTCGTCAGCGCCGCAGCTTTGGGCAGGAAGAGCGTACCCAGTTGCTTGTTGACCACGGGCCAACTGTGCCTTTGCGCCCACTCACCGGCAGTCGGGGTCACACTCTGCTTGCCCCACGGGGCATTCCCTACCACCAAGTCGAATGTTCCCGCATCGTCGGCCGTTCGGAAAGGCGGGAGGTGATCCCGGAAGAAGTCCGCGCTGACCAGGCTCCTGTCACGCAGTACGGGGAACTTCACCTGTGTCCAGTAGTGCTTCGGGTCAATCTCATCGCACATGGCGAGGTACAGGCTGAAAGACGCCACCCTCACCGCGTCGGGGTTGATGTCCACCCCGACGATGTTGCGTTCCAGTAGGCGCTTGAGCGTGCGCGCCGACGGTTCGCCGTCTGGGTTGGCGTTCCGCCAGCGGTGCACGAGCCGCTGGAAGGCCTTGACCAGGAAGATGCCCGATCCGCACGCCGGGTCGAGTACGCGCAGGTCCCAGTCCGTTCCACCCCACGGCAAGACACCATCGAGGACGAGATCTACCAGATGGGCGGGAGTATAGTGGGCGCCATTGCTGTCCGCCACTCCGCTGACGAACTCCTGGTAGATGCTGCTGATGAACTCCAGCGGTATCGCGTCGAACGAGTAGAGCCGCCAGAGTGAGTACTGACCGCCCGCCATCTCCAGCTCCCCCGACACGAAATCGGCAAGGATGCCGAGGTGCTCCGGCTTCACGGCGTCCATCTCGGCCGCCCATTCCGCCTCCATCTCTTCGCTGGTGCCCACTTTGCCTGGGAACAGATCGCCATTGAACCTATCGTTGAGCCACCGGAAGAACCGATAGGCATCCCCGTGGTCCGACAGGATGCCAGCGAGGCCGCTGTGTCGATGGCCAAGAATGCCGTCTTCGCAGAGACCCCCCAGCCTCCCGGCGTCGAGAGCGGCCTTCCCGTTCGAGTCCTTGCGGTCGAAGAGAAACTGCACGAAGATCAGACGGGCGAGTAGGTCGTGGATGTGGCTGTACGCCAGGCCATTGCTGTGAAGGAGCTGTCGCGCATACCTCAGGTTCGCGAGTAGCTGCGCGTCGGCGCGCTGGTTGCCCTGGAAACGCTTCTCGTGCCGCTGCAGGAACGAACCCGAGACGAGTTCACACCAGTGCAGGGACCGCACAGCCTGCTCGGAGAGCGGTTGGTCTGTGTGAACGATCTCGATAGGGCTGCTCTCCTCCCCGGCGTCCGGGGGGCGCTCGTAGCAGGTCCACGCGCGCACCAGTGAGGGTTCGAGGGTGATGAGCACCGGGGTGCGGCAGAAACTCCACGCCAGTCCGAGGAGCTTCGCGAGTTGGGGCTCGGAAAGGTGGCGCGGGAAGTCGCACACGACAGCCAGAGGGGCCTCACTGGTAGTGGATGCGGGGTCGGCCGCAAGGATGCCGACCTCCACCTGGATCCCGCTACTGCGCAGCGGTTGCCCCAGTTTCCGCTCGGCGAGGTCCGCATAGACGCGGGGGCCCGGGCCCACTGGCGAGAAGATAGCTTCACGTGCGGGCCAGCCCAGTTGCTGCTGTGTGGTGTCCGGTATCACCTGCGCCTCCGTCGCCGACAGCGGATAATGCCCAAGTCTACTACAGACCGTTCCCGGTTTCCAGCGGAGCCTCCGGGGTACCGGAGACGTCAGTTCTCTACCATGGGGACGTGCCCGCTGGCCCAGGGACCCGCAATGCTCACCGCGCGCTCGAAGCGCTGGGCCCGGTCGCCCAGGCTCGTGAAGTGGCTGGCAAGCCCTCACACCGTCTCCACGATGCGCTGCAGGCAAGGCAGAGCCCGCGCCTCGGCTTTGCCTGCTTCCCGGATCAGCGCGGCGGCCTCCACGCTCGTGAACTTCAGCCTCTCGGGCCACGTGGTCTCCGTCGGAGGCACCAGCGCCCTGGCTTCTCTGAGCCTGTCGGCGACAGTGCGGTAGTGCTCCATGGCCCTGTCGAAGTGCTCCTCAGCCTTCCCCAGGCGCGACTTCGCCTCGGCCAGGAACACCACCGCCGTCTCCCGGCAATCCAGCCACACCTGCAGGTTCCAGTCGTGGTGCAGCAGGAGCGCCTCCCCCGACTCGAGGTAGTCGGCCCAGACAGCGAAGGCTGCGAGGCCCGCTCTGGCTGCGGGCCGGATCCACTCCGGCGGCCCCGCGGCATGGCGCAAGGCCATTGCTAAGGCCTCACGGACCACTACTTCATCGCTCCTCGGCTCGCACCGCTCCACGGCATACACCTCGAGCATCGGCACCCACATCGTCCCCAGCTTCTCCCAGGCGATGGGCCCACTCGCCGCTGCGGTCCCGATATGGGTGTAGTAGTACCCCGCCTCATCGTAGCCGCAGATGGGTGAGTAGTCCGGGTTGGCGGGGTCGACGCAGAAGCCGTAGCAGGGGTTGCCCCGGTCGATGCTCGTCTCGATGAGTCTGCGGGCCTCCTGCTGTTTCGCCGCGAAGCCATCACCCAACGACGGTCTCCACTCCCGCATGCCCGTGCCGCGATAGCCGAGGTTCGGGGCGAGGTCGAAGAGCATCTGCGGCTCCCAGTCGTTGACCCCCTGCACGTCGACCTCCGCATGGATGTTGATGATGAACGCGTGGCCGGTGCCACCACACAGCCACGAGTAGCTGAGACCCGCGCCCAGGGCGTCCAGGCATCCCTGGAGACAGGCAATGTGGAGCACCGCGTGTTCGGATGGATACCGTACGCCCGTCAGCATTCCCATGGTTCCACTCCTCCGACTAGCTGTCGTCCATCGGCTCGAAGAAGGTCAGGTCCATGCCGAAGCTGTCCATCGCCACGACCTCGTCGCCGCGCAGGCGGACGCGAATGTCGCGCGTGCGATGACGCAGCGTGAGCTCCTGCTCGGCCAGCGGGAAGCGGATCACGAGCGGCCGCTCTGCTGGCGGCGGGTCAGGCACAAACAGGCTGCCATTGATCAGTCGTGGCGGGCCGGTCAGCCTGTCCACGGCAAGCTTCCCTGTGTCTACCCACGGCGGCAGGCGCACCCACAGCGGCCCCGGGGCGCGCACGGTGACCGTGAGCGGGGCCCCCGAGTACGGCGACACCACCTTGAGCGCAGGGGTCTCGTGATCGAGCAAGAGGTTCACGTGGTGGCCGGTGTCGTCGCTGCGGGCCACCTCGCGGTAGGCCTCGCACAATGACCCGACAGCCCCCCCGACGATGTCCATGTTGAAGGACAGCCATTCACAACCAACCGGCAGGTGCCCGTAGGGTGCCGGGAAGCCGAAGGCGCCAAGGTGCCGGTCGGCCACCTCGCGCAGCCCGTCCTCGCTGTGGGGGTTGGGCGGGTCGGTGATGAACGAGTTGTCGCGCAGTTGCGCCGGGAGCAGATGGCCGCGCAGGATCCGCTCGGCATCGTGGTAGCATTCGGGGAAGCCATGCCGGCCCAGGATCAGCGCGGTCTCGAGGATGTCGCCGGTGTTGTTGCACTCGCCGAAGTCCGGGTTGGCCTCGGACCGCGCGTTCTCCAGCGACCAGCCCAGCTCGTCGCGCAGCTCTGTCAGGCCGTTGTCATAGAAGGTCTTCACCCGCTGCAGGAGGGCCATGTCGCCGAGCAGGTCCGCGAGCTGTGCCAGGCCGGACATGACGCACGTCGTGGAATGCACGTGTGTCTCGAAGGCCGCCGGGTCATAGTCACCCGTGGGCCGGAAGAACCGGGCGAGGGTCGTCTCCTTCAGCAAGAGCGCCAGGTCGAGGGCCGGCCCGTAGCCGGTAGCGCGATAGAGCTTCACCAACGGCCCGAGCGCGCGGCCGAGGCCCACGATGAACGAGCCGTCCCAGCTCTGGTCCTGCAGGCCAAGGGTTTCGAGGCGTCCTCGATCCCACCCGCGCTCGGGATCCCACAGCTCATCGATGGCCGCGATGCTCCTCTCCGCCAGCTCGCGGGCCTCTGCTGACTGGCGGTACTTCACCAGGGCGTAGAGTGCGTGGAAGCCCTCGCGGACATTGTGGGGGCAGAAGTTGCACAGAGGTCCCCCGACCTCCTGGCGGTTCAACGGGAGCGGCACCGGGCCGTGGTAGGAGAACAACGCCGCACGCGCGTGTTTGTCGATGGTCTCCTCGGGGATCGCCACGCCCAGCACCTCTTCGGCGTTGAGCAGTGCGTTGAGGTGCCGGCCGGGGATATGCGCTTCGGAATGCACCGGGCTGAACGCCAGTCGGGGGTTCGGGCGAACCTGGGAGGCAAAGAACGGGATGTCGTTGTCATCGGCGTTGAACACGCGGCCCATGGTGCGGCAGCCGAGGGTGATTGCGGCGGCGATGCTCGTTGTATTCACATCCCGCAGCCCGGGCATGGGGGGCCTCCTTGAGCCAACAGCCTGTGCGCCGCCAGCCGTTCGTCGTGCCTGTGCCGTGGTAGGAGCGCGCCCCCGAACGCGATGGCGCGGCGAGAGGCAACGGCGACGACGCCCGGCAACGGCAGAGCGTGGCCATGGCGGGAGAGGCCCGCACGGCCTAGCGCGTAGCGGTCGGTGAGCGGCGCCCCGGCGCGGTCCCGCCCTGCGGGATCCGCGCCCTACAAACGGCGACGGCCGACAACAGACGGCACGGCTGCGACCGGGACGGTCGCGGTCCCAGGGAACGACAACGGCAACAACGGCACGGCACCTGCCACCTCCACGCCGTTTGCCGTAGCTATTGGCTCATTAGCTATTCGCTATTCGCTGCCGTTCCCACCGCGCTTCCCTTCAACCCCGTCTCCCAGCGCAAGCTGCCCTTCGCGAGCGGCAGTGTCCACACGGAGGTCTCGCCCTGCGTCTGACAGGTAATCGCGGGCACGGCGGTCAGGGCCTCGCCGGGGGCCAGCGGGATCAGGGCGATAGTGAGCGCGGCCGGAAGCGTGACCCGCCCGGTGTAGGTCACCGCCGGTGCCGGCATGAGGCGGTCCGAGCAGCGGCCGGTCCAGCCGCGACCGTGCTTATGCTCGACCCCGTCCTCCTTCGCCTGCACGATCTTCGGCTTCCCATCGGCGAAGTAGGTCGTGCCCGGCGTCTTGTCGCCGACGGTGAGCTGCGGTGTGAGCCCCTCCTGCTGCGGCACCAGGAGGAGCCGCGCCCCATTGGGGGCGGTGGCGATCGTGCGGGTGCCCTCGAACTCGATCTTGATGTCGGCCTCGAACTGGAAGTTGCGCTCCACCGTCGCCTCGGCCTGCTCGCCGGTGAGCACGTCCTGCAGCAGCCAGTATTGGCCGCCGGCGAAGAGCACGCGCCGCTCCCACTTCACCGGCTTCACCGGCCGGAAGCTGTAGCTGCCACCAAAGAGCGTATAGCCCTCACCCTGTTCCCAGGTGTTGTCCTGGTTCAGCGGCGCCGTCCCCTTCCCGGGGATCCCGGAGCCCGTCATGAAGGCGTCCACCCCGTCGACGGTGATGACGTTGTGCAGGAAGCTGGCGCGCTGGACGGAGATGAAGGCCCCCGGCTCATTGCTGGCATAGCGGGTGGAGGAGGGGTCGATGATGAAGCGCTGCCCGTGGGCGTCCAGGACGAAGCTGAGCCGGTCGCCATGCACGTGAGTGGTGCCCCACGGACCGCAGTCGATGCACAGATAGCGGGCGTTTCTGCCCCAGTCGCTGCGCATCGCATAGTAGCCACACCACTGCTCCTGCCCGGGTCGCGGCCAGTTGAGGAACGGCGGGAGCGGGCCGTCCTTGCCCGCGACGAGCGTCTGCGCCCACGGTTGCTGCAGCCACGCCAGCGCCGGGACGAACACCCCGTGGCTGAGGCCGGCGGCATAGAGGTCGCCGAACGAGGGCATCCGCGCACCGGGCTCTGACAGGCCCACCAGGCACTCCACCAGCGCGGCGACGCGGTCGCGGTGCTCGGCGATCGCCGGCTGCTCACGCAGCGCATAGCAGAAGCGCTCCGTGGCCCCGGCGCACTCCAGGCTGTACGCGGTGGTCATCTCGATGCACATGCCGTCGGGGTAGAACGCCTCCGTCAGGTAGCTGAGCGCCATCGCGGCGTCATGCGCGAGGTATGAGCGGGCGGGCACGAAGTCGTCCAGCACCGCGCAGACCATGGCCTGGCTCTCGATCATTGCGCAGCCGCCGTTGTGGCGGAGCTCGACGACCCACAGCGCGATCTCCTGGTGGCAGTAGCCCGCCTCCTCGAGCATGCGGCGGAGCAGCTCCAGCAACTCCTCGTCCGTCACCTCGGGGCAATCCCGCACGAGGGAAACCGTCTGGGCCAGCTCGTGCATGCGCTCGGGCACCATGCACCAGTACCAGGGCTTGGCGACTACGGTGTGGCTCGTCCAGCCCTCGCGACTGTTGTGCCCCAGGTACTCGGCCATCGGCCAGGCCTTGATGAAGCCCAGCATGTGCTCGACGCACCACCGCGCATACTTGGGCTCGCGCGTGTGGTGGTAGGCATACATCGGCGGCGGGATCAGGGGGAAGCGCGTGACGCACGACAGCGACGACACGCGCCAGTTCAGCCCCGTCGGCGGCACCTCATAGGCGCTGTAGCCGTCGTGGAGGTGTCCGGCGAGGAAGGCGTCGGGGCGAGTGCGGCCGTAGGCCGGGTTACGCGGCAGTGCACGCCAGTCGGTCAGCAGCGGCGAGCTGATCTGCTTGCCACGGAAGTAGGTGACATATGCCTTCCCGGCGGCGGCGACGTCGCCACGGTCCAGCGCCGCCTTCACCGGCGCCAGCTCCGGGCGGGAGAAGTCCAGGAGCTTCAGGAGCGCGGCGGTGTCGGAGATGACATAGGCATCGCGGGCCGGCTCGGCGGCGCCGGCGGCGGTCGTGGTCAGTGCGAGGACCAGCAGCACGGCGACGAGCAGCGGGCCGGCCGGGAGCATCGGGGGCATGGGGATCACGCAGGGATGGAGGCGGTCGAGCGGCAGATGCCGCCCGGTGCGGCAGGAACGGCAGTTGTCATCCTAAGCCCAGACCGCTATGCGGTCTTCTGGACCGCTGCGCGGTCTTCCGGCGGAGGATCTGCCACATGCGAAGCCGCCTCTGAGCGAGACGAGATCCTTCGTCGCTGCGGCTTCTGCGAAGCCGCATTCGCTCCTCAGGATGACGGTGGCCACGGCGCTGCCACACTGAGCGTCCCGGCGGTAGCTCCGCTAGAACACGCGGGCGCCGCTGGCCAGTGCCCGGTAGCTCAACGACCGCGCAGGCAGGTAGGCACCCCGCGCGGCCTCGTCGAGTTCGGGAATGGTCGGCACCTCGCCCGCGAGATACTCCGTCAGCCGCCGGGCGAGCTCGCGGTAGCGCTCCGCCTGCCCGGCGAAACGGATCTGGATCACTTCCAGGCCGAAGGGCTGACAGCAGGCGAGCCAGCGGCGGCGGAAGGACGCCGCCAGCTCCTCGATCCGGGCCACTATCGGCGGCACGTCGGCCACCAGCGCCGCGAGGGCCGGACGGTCGTGCGCCGCGTAGGCCTCGAACAGCCGCGCCGCCAGGCCGGTCTTCGCGGCCAGCACCTGCGCCACCAACGCCGCGTGCCCGAGGTCTCCCGCGACCGTGTCGTCGTGGTGCGGCGCGAGCACAGTGGCCACCTCGCGGTACCACCGCTCCGCCTCGCGGAGCGTCTCGGTGCCGTCGGTGGCCGCATGCCGCAGGTACATCGCCTGCAGCGGGTCATCCCACAGCACGCTGCACACCTGGAGCCGGTCGTTGAGCCGCGAGGCGATGCGGTGGGCGGCGAGGTCGGAGCCGCACACCGCAGCGAAGCGGCGGGCGAGCACGGCCTCGTCGACCGTGCCGTCACCATGGCACATCTCGGCCACCAGCGCGATCCCGGCGAGCGCGGAGTCGACGTCCCAGAAGGCGCCGTCATCGGACCACAATGCGAACGTCATCTCCCGCAGGCCGACCTCGCGGCAGGCAGCGACGCAGGCCCCGGCACACTGCTCGGTCCGCCGCCAGTCGTGCCAGGGCGTCGGCCAGCTCCACACGGCGGAGGCCATCACCGGCTCGTAGCCGAGGGCCCGGTGCTGCGCGATGCGGCCGGCATAGTGCTCAGGGTCGGGGCTGTAGTAGTCCCAGTAGACCAGGTCCAGCTCGCGCGGGAGCGCGGCCCGGACCTCCTCGGGGATGCGGCTGCTCGGGTCGTAGTGTCCCCCGCTGCCCCCGGCGAGGCGGAACAGCACGTCCGACCACACCATCGGGCGGACGCCATGCCGCCGGCAGGTCTCCGCCACGAGCTGCAGGTGCTGGGTGTACAGGTCCAGCCCGCGCCGATAGCCGTGCTGGTCGAGGGAGCGCCCCCGCCCCAGGTCGTACGTCTCATCCATCCCGACGTGCAGTCGGCGGCTGGCGAAGGCCTCGGCCCAGAACGCGATCATCTTGTCGACCAGCGCGGCCACCGCGGGGTCGCCGACCAGGAGCGTATGCTCCGTATCCCGCAGACCCGCATACGGGGGCCACTGGAGGGCTTGCTCCAGATGCCCGAGGGCCTGGATGCTGCCGACCATCTCAACTCCGAGGGTCGCGGCGTAGCGATCCAGCTCGCGCATCTCATCAAGGGTGTACGACCCGCGCTGATAGCCGAAGCATGGCTCGTCGGGGAGCCGGTAGCCGGCCTCGGTGTAGACCATCGCCGTGTCGAAGCCCAGCAGGGCGAGCCGCCGCAGCCACTTGCGGAAGTGCTGGGTGGTGACGGAGGCGTTGTGGCCGCAGTCGAGCAGGATGCCCAGCGTGGCGAACGCCGGCTGCGAGCCGGTATCATTCTCCAGCCCGGCGAGCAGGGATCCGAGCGCGCGCCCGGCCTGCGATAGTCGACCATAGCGCACCGTGGTGATGCCTGCATCGCGCGCGATGGCGTAGCCGTCGCGGCCGGGCTCGTGGACAAGGCGCAGGTTGGGTTCGGCGCCGGCCGACTCGGACAGCGGGTACTCGTCGGCAAGACAACGCAGCATCGCCGCGGCCTCGGGTGGCGTGCCGGCGGCGGTCCAGCGCCACTGCGGCGTCTGAGGGGTACTCATGATTGCTCCCAGGGAGGGGGGGGTGGTTCGGACATGACGAGGGTTCGCCGGGCACGTGGGTACCCCCTCTGCCGATCAGCCGTTGGTCTCATCCCGTGCGAAGCACGTCTGGCCGAGCGGAGGGATCCCGCCCTACAGGACGGCGGCGCGGCAGAAGACCGGGTCGGGGCATGCGGGCCGTTCGACCCCTGCCCGCTTGTCGGGCAGGTGAGCGAGACTGAGTGGGCTAGCTCGCGAGCTCCCCCTCTCACTTCTCCTCTTCGCCCCCGCCGCCGGGCTTGCCCGGCGGCGGGGGCGAAGGAGGCTCAAGGAGATAGCGGCGGGCGCGGCTAGCCCGGGAGTC
>CAZIWQ010000008.1:12541-22628 GCA_964542355.1 uncultured Armatimonadia bacterium | reverse complement strand
AAGCCGATCTCGTCGTCGCCCGGGCCGGAGCAATCCTGGACCAGCATCCCGTCAATGCTCAGCGGCGGAGCGAGGGTCTCCTGCCGGCCAATGCGGCACTCCCACGCGGCGTCGGTACGGCCGTCCATCTGGAGCCGTTCGCCGACAAGTACGGCTTGCGGGGTGCCATGATCGTCGAGGTCGACCTGGTCCGCGGTCTTGGGATGTACCTGGCGATGGACGTCGTTGAGGTCCCCGGGGCCACCGGCGGCGCGGACACCGATGAGCTCGCCCTGGCCCGCGCGGTGGAGGCAGCCTGGTCGGACCACGATTTCATCCTGTGCAACATCAAGTGCCCCGACCTCGGCGGTCATGACGGCGATCCCGTTGCGAAGCTGGTGGCGGTGCAGAAGGTCGATCGCGCTGTCGGCTACCTGCTGGACCACCTGGATTGGCAGCACACCGTGATGATGATCGGGGCTGACCATTGCACCCCGATCACGGTCGGGGATCACTCGGGGGATGGGATTCCGATCTCCTACTATGGGCACGGTGTGCGGCCGGATGACGTCACGCACTATGGCGAGCGGCCCTGCGCGAGGGGATCGGTGGGGCACATCACCGGCGATGATGTCATGTCGATCCTCACCAGCTACTCGGGGACGCAGCACAAGTTCGGGGCCTGACAAGACTGGCGCACTGGCCGTTCCGAGGCGGGTGGCGCCCGCACATCTCGTCTGCCGCGGCGACCCGGAGGCAACCGGGGAAGCCCTGTTGCGCTGAGCGCGACACCAACCGGCAGTTCGCACAGGAGGGCCGGCTGTGACACTGAGACATCGACTCCACCGTGTGTTGTACGTGCCGCTGGATGACCGGCCGTACAACCTCAAGGCTCCGCGTCTGCTGGCCCAGATGGTCGACTACGAGACCCTTGTCCCGCCGCTCGACTTGCTGGGACGATTCCGCACGGCTGGCCAGCCGGATGAGCTGGCGGGCTGGCTGCGGGCCCATGCCGACCCCGGGCTCGACTGCATCATCCTGAGTCTGGATATGCTCGTGTATGGTGGGCTCTGGGCCTCGCGCGGGCCGTCGACGCGGACGCAACTGGCCCACGAGCGGCTCGCGATCCTCGCTGAGCTACGCAATGCCTGTCCCGACACGACCCTGTATGCGTTCAGCACGCTGCTGCGGTTGGGGACGGTGACCAGCTCCGACGAGGCCGCGATGCACCTCGAGAGCCTCGTTCACCACTCGGTGCTGAGCGGCCGGGCAGCGGATGACCCCAGTTCGAAGGCGCGTGCGCGGGTGGGCGCCCTCGAGCGCCAGATCCCGGCCGCGGTGCTCGGCGAGTACCTGGCGGTGCGGGCGCGCAACCTCGAGATCAACGGGCGGCTGGTGCGCGAGCTGGCAGACGGCAACCTCGACCTGCTGGTGTTTGGTCAGGACCTGGCGGCCGGCGAGGGGATCCACCGCGCGGAGCAGGCCGAGCTGCTGCGGCTCGGCGACGAGCTCGGAGTAGGCGAGCGGATGCTGATCGTGTCGGGGGCCGATCAGATCGGGATGTGCCTGCTGGCACGCTTTGTGCGTCACCACATGAACAAGATGCCGACGGTGAGAGTGCTCACGTGCGCGGGCACCGAAGCCTCCGCTCTGGCGCCGGGCGAGGACCGTCCGTTGGCGGACGCACTGCGCGACCATCTGAAGCTGGTGGGGGCCCAGGAGGTGGACAGCGAGGCGCGCAAGCCGGACATGATTCTGGCGCTGAACGCGCCGGCACCCTACGCGCGCGAGGCGCTGCACGATCCCCGGGTGGCTCGCGAGCACCGCGCCCGCGCCCGTGCCTTCCTCTCGCAGGCCGTCGCCGCCGCCGAGGGGCGTGGGCTCGCGGTCTGCGATGCCGCCTTCCCGAACGGGGCCGATGACGTGTTCGTGCAGGAGCTGATCTCCGCGACGCCGGAGCTGCCGCGCCTGCTGGGCTATGCCGGGTGGAACACGGCGAGCAACGCACTGGGGTCGACGTTGGCGCAGGCGACCTTGCGCCTGATCTCGCTCCAGGACAAGGGGGCCTTCGACCTCGCCAGCCTGCTGGGCGACATGTCGCCGATGCGCTACCTCTCGCTGCTCGACTCGCTGATCTCCTCCGAGCAGGCCCACATCCGCCTGCTGGTGACCCGGCTGACCGACGACTGGCTGTACCAGTCGCGGGTGCGGCCGCGCCTGACCGACCACATCTGCAACGGTCTGCGCTTTGGCCTGTTCGACCTGTCACGCAGCTACCACCAGGCCGAGGCCCTGATGCGCGATGAACTGACCCAGGCCGTCTCCGACCTGTGGATCGACCAGTTCCTCGGGCGGCAGTGCGTGTCGATCGGATCGGATGCTGCGGCGCAGGAGCAAAGCGTACTGGTGCTGGCGGAACTGGAGGAGACGCGCCTCGCGCTTCCCTGGCGGCGCCTGTTTGAGATTGACCTCGAGCTCGAGTTCAGCGTTCAACTCGTCGCCGGGGCCGATGTGGGCCCCTGACAGTACAACGCGTCGTTCGGAGGGGCCGGACTACGAGGGACTGCGGCGAGGAACGAGCCGCAGACGCGTAGGCCGACCGTCCCGGTCGGCGGGTCTTGTCGAGCGAGACGCTCGACCTACGCGCCGGCCGTCCCGCTACGGCTTGGGGGCGCCGCCGTCAGGAGCGGGCGCCTCCTTCTTCGTTACTGCATCCAGGGTGGTCTTCTGTTCCTGGTGCACCTCGGCATCGCGATAGCGCTTCAGGTCGCCGAGTAGGCTCTCCAACTGGAGGATGAGCCGGTCAAGCTGGTCCTGCCCCGCGATGGCCTCGTACGCCTCGATCTCCCCAAGCTCCACGCACTTGTCCGAGCCGTGGTTCTCCAGCAGTAGGATCCTGAGGAACCGGCACTCCACCGGCGGAAAGTCGAAGGCCTGCTTGATGGGCTTGTTGACCACGAGATAGCGCCCCACCGTCTTGTAGGGGCCGTCCTTCTCCGTGCTGGAGACCTGGATCTCGATGTTCTTGACCCAGCGCCCGATGTAGGGCGGGTCATCCGTCGTCGGGTCGATGACCAGGCGACTGGTGAGATAGGTCTTCTCCTTCCCCTCCGGCCCGAACGCAAACACAATCCACTGCGGGCTCTCGGGCGTCGGGGGGACGTTGGTGGACCAGCCATAGGACTTGGCGGGGGTATGGCTGCCCACGACGTAGAGCCCATCGATCGCATTGGCGGCTTGCCAGTGCGGGAGGATATGGCCGTTTTCATCCTTGGCCTGACTCGAGACGGCGACGAGCCGCCCGCCGTTCGCGGCCGCCAGCAGATTGGTCGATCCGGCCACGATGCCACTGGCCGCGTCGGTCGGGGCGATTGGTGCGAGGATGATCGCCACAATCGCGGCACTGAGCAAACGCTTTCTGTGCAGCATGCTCGCAACCCTCTCTATGCTTGGTGTCTTGCTGTTTGACAGAGCCCGCATCGGCTGGTTGCGGGGACGACAGCCCCCGCGACAGGGCCGCCGCACAGCGCCCCGATGACGGACCGCTGGCGACGGCGATTGTCACTTTCGCCCTCGAAGACCCCGTGTCGCGGGGGGCTACCTGGGGGTCGCCTCGCCACCGTGGCTCGTGTCGGTGTCGTCCGGTTGCGGGGCGTTGGGGAGGGCCTCTTCCTGGTGGAACACCGTGCGGCCGTTCTGGACGACCTCGATGATTGCGGCCCCCTCGGTGACGACGGTCACTTGCTTGGACTCATTGGGGTTGAGCTTGGCGGTGAGCACCGAGGCGCGCACGCCGCGATCGTCCTGCTTGACCACCTGGATGATCTGTCCGAGCTGGGGGCCCTGGGCGGTGACGGAGACGACGTACTTGCGCTCCCCCGGCGTGCTGGGGACGTGGGTCGTGTCCTCAGCGACCGTTACCTCGGGGTCCACCGTTGCGAGCGCTCCGCCGGGCGCGGGGGTAGGGGGCGCCACGGAGGTCGCCGGCTCGGGGCCCTTGCTGACTTCGATGTCGACGCCGGTGCCCTTCTCGACCCTCGTTCCCGGCTTGAGGCCCTGCTTGATGACGCGGCCGGCCGAGATCGTCGCGTGATAGACCTGTTTCACGTCGCCGATGCTGAGCCCGGCCTTCTCCAGTGTCTCGTTGGCCTCCTGCTGGGTCATTCCCTCCACCGACACGGCGACGGTCAACTCGGTGCCGCGGTTGACCACGAGCTTGACGCGCGTCTTGGCATCAACCGTCTGCCCCTCCGGGGGCACCTGGTCAATGACCGTGCCTTCGGGACTGACGGAATCCTCCTCGTAGGAGATGTCCCCGACCTCCAGGTCATTGCCCGTGAGCGTCTCACGGGCCTTGGAGAGCGTCATTCCCTTGACCATCGGGACCTGGACCTTCTTGCCGGCCTCACCGGGGTAGAACGCCATCTTCGCGAGCCAGATGACGACGATGAAGGCGATGACGGCGATCGCGCCGGCGGTCACGAGACCCCAGGAGGATTGCTTCGGCTCCACGGGCGGGCGCAGGACGGGCGTGGGCTCGGCGACAGGCTCGGGGCCGCGGGGCATCGGCGGCGGCTCCACCTCCATGTCGCCGGCCGCGCTGCGGACGACCCCCGACAGTGGCTCGCGCGGCGGGGCAACCGGCTGCAGGATCGCGGTCGCCCCCTCCGGCGCGGCGAGCACACCAGTGCGCTCGAGGACCTCGCCCCCCGACAGCTTCGCCAGGTCGGCAAGCATCTCGTCGGCAGTGCGATAGCGCTGCGCGACCTCGCGCGCCATCGCCTTATTGACGACAAACTCGGTGGAGGGAGAGATTGCGGCATTGAAGGTGCGTGGGGAGGGGGGGCGCTCGCGCAGGTGTCGGGCGGCGATCTCCGCCTCGCTCTTGCCGTCGAACGGCGTGCGGCCGGTGAGCGCCTCGTACATGACACAGCCGAGCGAGTAGAGGTCGGAGTGCTGGCCGGCCGGGCTGCCCTGCACCTGTTCCGGCGAGATATAGTGTGCCGATCCGAGCACAATGCCCCCGGGCGCGGCGCCACCGGTGCCGATGGCCGCGGCGATGCCGAAATCGGAGAGCTTCGCCCGGCCGTCATCGGTGAACAGGATATTGTGGGGCTTCACATCACGGTGGACGATGCCGTTGCGGTGGGCGTACGACAGGGCGCGGCAACACTGGGCGGCGACGTCAATGACTTTCTGCTCGGGGAGCGGAGCCCAGTCATGGATGATGCGTTTGAGGTCGGGCTCCGGCAGGTACTCCATCACGATGTAGTGGATCGTGCCATCGACACCGGTATCGTAGATCTGCACGACGTTGGGGTGGTTGAGCTTAGCGGCGGCGTGGGCCTCCCGGCGGAAGCGGGCGACGGCGTCCGGCTGGGCCGCCACCTCCTCGCGCAGCACCTTGACGGCGACCTCGCGCGACAGCGACAAGTCGGTGCCACGCCATACCGTGGCCATCCCGCCCTCGCCCACCGGGGCGTCCAGGCGGTAGCGGCCTGCGATGACTGAACCTGCCTTCACTATGCTCATCTGCCCTTTCCGCGGGCACCGGCGTCGTCCCGTTCTTCGGGTGCGAGCAACTCGCGCATGACGCGCTGCGCGATGGGGGCGGCAACCTCCCCTCCCGCACCCCCGTTCTCCACGATCACGGCCACCGCGACGCGGGGCCGGTCGGCAGGTGCGAAGCCGACGAACCACGCATGGGGCGGGCCGGCCGGATTCTCCGCCGAGCCGGTCTTGCCGGCCACCGCGACACCGGGGATCTGCGCCCGCCGGCCAGTTCCTCGTTCGACAGTCGCAACCATCATACCTGCCGTCTCGCGGGCCGCCTGCGGCGCGACGGCCTGGCCGTCCGTCCCGGGGGTGAGCCGATAGTAGGCCTTCCCGCCGGCGCCGGTGATATGGTCGACGATCCGCAACTGAGGGACGACGCCGGCATTGGCGATCGTGGCCGCCAGGCGCGCCATGGCGATGGGGGTCACCAGCGCGCGTCCCTGCCCAAACGCGGCCTCGGCCACCTGCAACTCCGCCTTCGGTCCCACCATCGCGGGCATGCGCCCCTCGCGAGCATACAGCGGCAGGCGCGGCCGCTGGGTGAGGCGGAAGCGGTTGACATAGTCGAGGAAGGTCGCCGGTCCGAGGCCGCGCCCGATCTCCGCGAACACCACATTGCACGAGTCCGCCATCGCGGTGGTCAGGGAGATCCGGCCGTGCCCGTTCGCGCGGCGGCAGCGGATGAGCCCCTGGTCGATCTTCACCTGTCCGGAACACTCGAAGGTGTCGGACGGCTTCACCACCCCGCGGTCGAGCGCCGCGGCCGCGGTCAGGATCTTGAGTGCCGAGCCAGGCGCGTACTGGCCTGCCACCGCACGATCGAGCTCCGGCTTGTCCGGGTTGTTGCGGAACAACTCGTAGTCCGCGGCGGAGACGAGCACCGAGGTCGGGTCGTAGCCGGGGGCGCTCACCAGGACGCGGATGGCGCCATCACGCGGGTCCATCGCGACGACGGCGCCGCACTTGCCGGCCATCTCCCGCGTCGCGAGCGTCTGGGCGCCGCCGTCGATGGTCAGGCCGATGTCACAGCCGGTGGGCCGGCCTCGCAGGATCCGGCACCAGGGGTCCTCGTACTGCCCCTGGGCGTACAGCGCATCGTGGAGGGCGACCTGGAGGCCACCCGCGGCATTGTAGCCCGTGAGGTGGCAGTACACTTCCCGCCCCGGGTACTCCAGGTACCACACGCCGTGATCCTTGCGGCCCTCCAGCACCGCCGCGCCGTCGCGGGTCAGCACGCGACCCGGCTGGGTCAGCTTGAGCCGCTCCGTCGCCCGCGGGTTATGGGAGTCGGCCCTGAGCTGCGGGGCGCGGATCACATGCCAATAGCCCAGCCACAGCGCCGTCAGCGCGAAGACGAAGAGCAGGCCGCGGCACAGGCGGACTACGTTGATGCGTAACTCGTCGACATCATGCATGGCTGTGGGACGCCTGCGACGACAGCGCCGGGTCGCCGGGCGTGCTGGTTCACCCCCTCACGCCTCGAGGGTTCGCCGGGGGGCCGGTACAGTCGCGCGACACCGCCAGGAGCAGCCCGATGGCGACGAAGTTGACGATCACGGAGGTGCCCCCGTAGCTGACAAACGGGAGGGTAATCCCGGTGAGCGGGAACGCCCGGATCACCCCGCCCACGATCACCAGCGTCTGCAGGGCAAACACGGTGGTGAGCCCGGCGGCCAGCAGCATCCCGAAGCGGTCGCGCGACCGCCACGCGATGCTGAAGCCGTTGTAGGCGGCCATCGCGAACAAGAGCAGGACGCCGCAGGTGCCCGCCAGGCCCAGTTCCTCGCCGACGGCCCCGATGATCAGGTCCGTCTCGACCGCCGGCATCTTGTACGGCATGCCGAGTCCCAGACCGGTACCCAGTAGGCCCCCCTCGCCCAGCGCGAACATCGCCTGCAGCGTCTGGTAGCCCGCGTTGCCCGGGTCGCTCCAGGGATCCGTCCAGCCGACGATGCGCCGTTGCACGTGCGTGAACATCACGGTCGCCAGGAGCGTGCCACCCACGAACGCCAGCAGCCCGAGCAGGACGTACGTGCGGCGCCCTGTCCCCAGGTACATCACGGCGACCGCGAGTCCGAAGAAGAGCACCGCGGCCCCCAGGTCGCGCTGGGTGATGAAGATCGCCAGGCAGAAGGCGACGAGCAGGGCGATCGGGCCCATGTAGCGCAACTCGACCAGTGGGAGCCCCCAGCGGTCGCGACCGACCTGCGCGATGATCTGTCCCCGTTCGGCCACGTAGCCGGCCAGGAAGATCGCGAGCAGGATCTTAGCGAACTCCACCGGCTGGAAGGGGGGCAGTACCCCCAGGTCAAGCCACAGGCGGGCTCCGTAGCGCTCCTGGCCCCAGACCATCGTTGCCAGCAAGAGCAGCACCGCCCCCACGCCGGCCACGTACTTCCACCGGCGCAAGTCGCGCACGTCACCGATGACGAGGTAGGTCGCCAGCATGAGCGCGCTGCCCGTGACCATCCACACCACCTGCTTCGAGGCGCGGAACGGATCGAGCCGCCACAGGAGGATGAGGCCAATCCCGCAGAGCATGGCGACGATGGGCAAGAGCGTTCGATCGCGCACCTTGCCCGCCAGATCCATGGCCAGGGCCACGACCAGCAGCACCCCGGTCAGGATCAGGCCGCGCGTTGCCCGCAGCGGGCTGTCGCCGAGGGCAATGCACACCAGTACCATTCCCAGGCCGGTGACGACCGCAGCCAGGCACAGCAACACGATTTCCTGTCGGCGCGAGATGCTCATGAGGGGAGTGGGCAGGCTGTGCGGCAATCCTGGTAGTGGTACACTGCGCTCAGTGTCCTTCGCGGAACGCGAACACGCTGGTGCCGATGCCGATCCGGTCGCCCTCACGCAGGACCGTCTCCCGCTCGATGCGGGCCCCGTTGCAGAAGGTGCCGTTCGTGCTTCCCAGGTCGCGCAAGACGTGCAGGTGCCCCCGGCGCACGACTTGCGCGTGCTGGGCCGAGACGAAACGGTCTTTCAGGACGATGGTGCTGTCGTCGGCACGTCCCAGGGAGACCGCGTCCCCGAGTTGCAGCCGCTCGCCGTTGGTGAGGCTGGCCTCCGGTGAAGTCAGCACGACCAGTGCCGCGGGCTCCGGCGGGGGCTGCGGCTCGGCCGCCGGCTGCGGCGGCGGCACGGGCAGCACCGTAGTGGGTGGGGGCGTCGCCGCCACCGGGCCACTCGGTGGTGTCAGCACCACGGGCATGGGACCCGCCGCCGCGGGCGACAGCGGGCCCTGCGGCGCGGCGCTCACAGCCCCGGGGGGAGGGGAGACGGTTCCGGCCGTGGCGGGCTGAGCGGTGGCGGTGGGCCGCAAGACCGTCGCCCCGACCGAGGCGGGGCGCAGCTCCCACCGGTCCACGACACTGGCCGAGGCTTGCGGCGGCCCGGCCGCGGCGCGCGGCCCGCGCCGCGCCTCCTCCAGGAGACCCCGGTAGACTGCGAACAGGAAGCCGTACAGGGCCAGCAGGAACCCGATCTTGCCGATCAGCACGACGATGCCTGGGACCAATCCGCTCACCCATCATGAGGAGGCGCGACGCTGTAGCGCAGCCGCAGCCGGGTTGTTCCGACCGAGATCGCGTCGCCCTCGCCAAGTGTATATTCCATAACCTGCACGTCGTTGACGAAAGTTCCGTTGCTGCTGCCCAGATCTGTGATTCGGTAACCCTCGAACAGCCAGTCGAAACGGCAGTGGTGGCGTGAGACCGCCACGTCGGCGAGCACGACCCGGCAGTCGGCGGAGCGCCCGAGCGTCGCCCCGGGGGCGAGCAGGAACACCTGCCCGGACTGCGGTCCCCCCTCAACAGTGAGACTGGCAGGCAGCGGACTCTCGTCAAGCGTGCCGGCGGCCTCAACCTGGCCTGGTCGCACGGCGGGATCGGCCACAAACATGACTGTGATGCGGGCCCCGCAGTTCCACCCGTTCTCGCGGGCTTCCGTCTCCAGGCTGGCCGCGATCTCGCCGGCCAATCGCCCCTCGATCGCCCTCAGGGCAGCGAGGTCATCGGGGTTGACGCGCGCGGTGAGGCGGTTAGGGACGTACACGACGCCTGACGAGGTCAGGCGCCCGCTCTCGATCTCGCGCCACAGCACCCGGGAGATCTCCAGGGGATGGAGCTTACCCCCCATCACACGCCCGAAGGCACCATCGAGGGCGTTCTCCAGTGCCTCCTCGATCCTGCTGATGCGCACGATAACCTCCGGGAAGAGCGGCCGAGAAGCCGTTCTGAGGCCGCGAAACCACGCCAGAATGGCTCTGGAGGGCACTCAACCAGCCACTCCGCCGCGGGTATGTAACCACCTGGCGGCCACTCCTGTGGCATCCATCCTACGCGTGGCGGGGTGACATGCGGTGCTGACGGGGGCGCCCCGGCCGGACCCGTGTGGATCCGGTACCATGCCGATTATAGCACACGGATGGGGTGATGCGCTACTCGCTCCGATGGCGCCCCCGTCGCACGGTGCGCTCGTCGGGCATGCGGCTGCGCCCTACGCAAGTAGGCCGGCAGGAGTGGTGCTCCGCTCGATGCGATGGCGC
>CAZIWQ010000008.1:0-12441 GCA_964542355.1 uncultured Armatimonadia bacterium | reverse complement strand
TGCGCCCTACGCAAGTAGGCCGGCAGGAGTGGTGCTCCGCTCGATGCGATGGCGCCCCCGTCGCACGGTGCGCTCGTCGGGCATGCGGTTCCGCCCTACGCAAGTAGGCACGCGGTGCGTGCGCGCGGACGCCACACCTGGCTCGCAGGGATCCGCAGCCCGTCCAGCAGACCCTCCGCATAGTCTGTGCGCCCGAGCTGGCTCAGGTCGTGGGCATCACTGCCGACCGAGAACAGCGCCCCGGCCCGCTGGAGCCGATCCACGAGTGCCACGTAGTTGTCTCGGAAGCGCGCCGACATCGCGTCATAGTAGAAGATGGCAGCCACGTTGAGCTCGATGGCACAGCGGTTCTGGGCGCTGGCCCGGGCCCAGGCGTTCACGTAGTCGTCAGGAATGGTCTCGATCAACTCCTCCCACCACTCGGGGGCACGCTGGTTCACTTCGTTACGACCAAACCAGAACGGGTGCACGAGCACGTCCAGCAGCGGGTTCTCGAGCGTCCGCATGAAGTGGCGATGCTGGATGTCGAGCACCTCGCGCATGTCCTGGCTGTCAGTATAGGTCGAGTGGATGCCGCCGATCACCACCTCGAACCCGTACTCCTCGTGGATCGCCGCATCGTAGGCGAACTCGCCGTCGCAGGCCTGGTAGTTGAGCTCGACGCCGAAGAAGACCTCGAGTGGGGTGTCGAGGGCGGCGATGTCGGCCTTGATGAAGCGGAATGTCTCGAGCTGGCCGAGGTGGTTCAGGTGATCCGTGATGGCAATCGAGGTCAAGCCGCACTCGTCGAGCTTGCGGATGATGTTGGGTACCGTCAGAGTCTCATTGCCACAGCGTTGGTAGTAGGTGTGGATGTGATAGTCCATGCCAATGCGCATCGGTGTTACCGGCCCTTTCTGATCCGGGGAGGGAGCACAGCCGCTCCGCGAATTACGCCCCGGGAGGTAGCTTGAGCGCGTGGCGCGCATCGTCGTCGGTCGGGACGACGCCCGGCTCATCGGTCAGACAGAGCACATCCAGGCGCGGGTTGACGGCCGCGGTGCCGCCGCCCTCGCGCCCGTAGATCCGGAAGGTGAACGGGCCCCGCGCCAGCCTGAACACGAGAGGCCGGCCCGGTGGCGCAGCGGTCGAGCCCCCGCCCTGGCCCGTCCAGTGCCATCTCCTCGCGTTGACCCCGCAGTTGCCCAGCACCTGATTGCCGCTGAGCGTGACCTCCTCGTCCGGTCGTACGACCGCGAATGACTCGTCGCTCCCCGACGGGTAGCGCACGCGCGCCCACAGCGCCCAGCGACCGTCATGAGGGATGTCCACGGTGTACTCGGCATACCAGTGGTTGACCTGGCTGAAGCTCGGGGCACCGGTGCACACGACAACATCACCGAGTGCTTCGGGCTCGCGGACGCCCACCTGGGAGCCGAGGGCCATCTTCCCCTCGATGCGCCGGCAGTCACTGGCACGGATGAAGAGCAGGCCGGGTGGGCGCAGCCGCAACTGAGCGTGCTCCAGCGCCGTTGTGAGCTCGGCCGGCGTCAGGCCCCGGCCGATCAGCGTGTTGCGCGTCGAACCCACCGGGACGACGGCCCGGCCACCCTCGTTGCCCAGCGCGAGGGGCTCGCCGGCGAGTGTCACCAGCTCCAGCTTCGCCGGGTCCAGCGGTAGCACCAGCGTTCCGTCGCGCACGATGTGCCACACGGTGGCCACACTGCCGCCGGCCAGCGCGCCGACCATCGCCCGCACCTCGCGGCTGCCGCCGACCGTCGCCACTGCCTGCACAGGCACGAAGCTCTCCGTGCCGCGATAGTGCACCAGGGCGAAGTCTCTCCCGAGCTCGCGGAGCAGGGCCCGTTCCTGCTCGGGCACCGTCCGTGCCATGCGCAGGGCCTCGTACTCCCGGGCGAGGTTGAGCAACTCGGGCGTCAGCACATGCGCCTCCATTTCCTCGAGCCCCGTCTCCAGCGAGATGGGAGCATCATAGGCCAGGGACTTGCACAGCAGGTACTCGAACTCGTCCAGTTGCAGACCATCGGTCTGAGCGCTCTTGGGCCAGATCCCAAACCACCCGAGCTCCCCGGGCATCATGTCCTGCCGGATCGAGAGCATGTATCTGACTGAGCGGTCAATGTGGTCTCTCACCGTCGGCCATTTCGCGGGCGGCGCACCGGAGATGATCGCGCCGTGCAGCGTCGCCAGGTACGTGTCCACCGTCGCGCTGCGGGCGAACGAATGCCATAGCAGGTGCGTCATGATCGTGCCCATGTGAATGAGGGGGCGCCGCTGGAAGCGCTGCACTGCCTGCCGCTGGAAGTTGGAGACATAGTAGGTGAAGCGTCGCCGATCGACGTCTTCCCCCCCGTCGAAGTAGACCATGTCGAAGCCGCAGTCATTGAAGATATCGGCGATGCGGTCGGCCACTTCCGCCATCAGGGAGGTCTCCTGATCGATGATGTAGCCGTTGATACACCCGTCGACGCCCCAGTGGTAGGCGGCGTCGCCGGCGGGGTGGGCGGCGGCGGCCGTGCCCCACGCACCTCGCTTGCAGCCCAGGAAGCGATCCCACTTGCCCTCGGGCCCGATGGCCTGGTACTGGACGATCTCGCTATCGATGATGACCTCGCGGTGCTTGTCGACGCCGCCTTCCCACGTCTTCTGGCGGCACACCGGGCTTCCGGGCCACTGGCTGAGATCGGTAGCGGCCGGGATCTCGGTCTGGTCGGGCAGCACGTCCCCGGCCAGGCGAGTCTCCATATCCCGCCAGAAGCGCTTGTCAGGGACGGGAGTCACATACGCGTCGGTCTTGGAGACCTTGGAGACGAAGGTGTGCATCCCGACCAGGATGCCGTGGGCGTGGAGCTTCGCCACGACCTGCTTGAGGCCCTGACGGCCGTGCGGGTAGCGACTCGGGTGGAAGGTGTAGTGCCCGACGGTCTTGCACCACGACCCCGAGCTGATCATCACCTGCTTGATGCCGGCCCGCTCGCAGTACGCGATGACGCGGTCGACGTCGGCCTCACCAACGGTCAGGAACCAGTACGAGCCGCGCGTGAGGTTGGTGTCCTTGGCGGGGGTACCGGTAGCGTCCTCATTGGTGAGCAGGTCGAAGGCGTGGGAGGCAGCTCGCGCGAGCGACTTGTACTCGGTCGTCGGGGCGACGAGGACGGCCACGGCAGCCCCCTCGATTCGGGGGCCGGGCGCATCCTGGGTGGCGGCGGTGAGGGTAGCAAGCTTGCCGCTCCGGCCGCTGCATTCTGCCTGGCGGGTGGCGGCCATCAGCCCGACCGCGCTGCGCTCATCCCAGGCGCACGCCAGGCGTGGCCCGACGTTTTGCGTGATCGCGACGGTAAGCTGCGCCAGGACAAGCCGCTCCGGGCGGGTGCCCGCGACCGTGCCGAGCCGCAGCACGATCCAGTCGGCACTCGGCTCCACCTGGTAGGTCAGCACCGTGTCCGTCTGGGCGAACTCGAGCACGAGGGTCTGGCCGTCGCGCCGGGCCGAGCAGGCGTTGTGGCTCTTGCCGCCGTGCTGGACGACGGCGAGCGGCGTCAACACGGTGGTGGCCAGGCACTCGCGCCCCGTGGCCTTGTCGACGAGGGAGCGCCACGTCGCATCTTCGCCGAGCACCAGCCGGGCACGCGAGTTCTCGAGGGTGACATCCGCCTGCGCCGACAGCACGGCGGCGAGCGCTGCCACTACGACAAGCCTGAGGCAGTGGTTGCCCATGGGTCTCCTCCACAAGCTGAGCCGGCGCGGCTGCCGGCAGCGAACGCCGCTCGGCCGTCCGGCGTGCTGCGGTCCTCAGCGCGGGTAGCCGTAGTACTTGTGGAACAGGTCGATGATGTGATCGGCCTCGATCTCGCGCGTATGGGAGTCGATCACGCGGCCGACTGCGGGCGGGGCCTCGGGGTCGAACGCCGGCTCATAGTGCTCCTCACGGAACACGATAGGGCCCGGGACGACGTAGGGGGCGACCGTGCCGACCCTGTCCATCGCCTGTCGCGCGCCGGCCTGGATGTGCTCGCAGGCTGTGGCGTGTGGCAGTGTCGCGGCGCACAGCCGCGACAGCCCTTGCTTGCCGGCCACCGTCACGATGCCGGGGATGAAGCCCTCGACCTCACGACAGGCATGCCTGTCTCCCGACAGGAAGACCATGGGGACGCCATAGTGACCGGCGATCATCGCCTGCATCCCGATCTCGCCGTGGGAGATGCCGTTGAAGTGATAGTTGCGGATCGCCTTGCTCATCGAGTGGCACAGGTTCGCACCGGCGGTACCGGCCTTGGCGTGCGCACCCACGAGCGCAGTTGCGTCGCAGGTCGCGTCCAGCAGCGGAAGCCAGAACGTGCGGTCGCGGCCGTGGATCAGCGTGATGCGCGGATCGAGGGTCTCAACGTCGAGCGTATAGCCGGCCCCATGGCCGTCATTGACAATCACCTCGGTGGCTCCGCCCTCGAAGAAGCCGCGCACCGCGGCGTTGATCTCGCCGGTCATCAGCCGGCGGCAGGTCTGCCAGTAGTTGATCTCCCGGGGGGTGTCGCTGTCGCGCTCGTCCCACTTCCAGACCCCGGCAACACCCTCCAGATCGGTCATCAGGTAGACTTTCACGCTACGCCTCCGTGACAGACGCCCCGGGCCGAGAACGCGCTGGTCGGGGGCGGAATGCGCGATGGGGGGGCCGGGTGTCCCGGCCAGACCAGCTTCCTTCGGCCGCGACGCTACCGCGGCAACACCGCCCCGACGCCGCCCGCGAGCAGCTTGCGGCTCACCTCGAGGCCATAGCGGATCACGGCATCGAGGATCTCCAGCGGGCGGCCGCGCTCACCGGGGATCTCGAGGTTGAACGCATTGCCATAGCCGATCGCCTCAAGAGCCGCCACCACCGCGGGCCAGTCGACCGTGCTGCCATAGCTGAAGGGGATCCGGTGCTGGTCGCCGGAGCCGTCGTTATCGGCGATGTGGGTGGCGATCAGCAGGTCGCCGGCGACCCGCACGGCCTGTGCATTGTCCCAGCCTTCGAGGATTCCGTGTCCGGTGTCGAGGCAGATGCCGAGGGCGGGCGAGCCGATCTCCTCGATCAGGGTGCGGATTCCGGCGACCGAGCCATCCCACACCACGGCCTTGTCGGGTCCCCACGTCTTCACGCCGTTCTCGAGGGCCAACCGGACATCGGCTTTCGTCGCGGCCTCGGCCAGTCGGGTGATGGCTGCCACTCGCAGCTCGTTCTGCCGCCGGCCCAGCTCCGCCGAGGCCAGGGCCCCATAGCCGCCCGGGTGCAGGACCCCGTTGTGGATGCCCAGGGCCGACAGCACCTCGATGTCACGTAGCACAATCGTCTGATCGCGCTCGCGTTGCGCGTCGTCGAGGGACGCGATGTCGACCGAGATGGTGATGTGCGCCTGGTCCAGCTTCAGCCCGCACTCATCCACCAACCGGGAGAAGGCGGCGACGCGCCGGCTCGAGTCGGCGTCCTCGCGCAGCACCACAAGGTGCTCGGTGGACAGCTCGATGGCCGGCCACCCAACCTCGGCGATCCGGCGTACGGCGTCCTCGGGCGAGAGCTCGTAGTAGATGCTGGTCCACATTGAGGGAAGCATAGGCAGCTCACTCCATGGTGTCAGGGTGTGGCCCACTTCGTCCCGACGTGGGCCGTGACCTCCACGCCGCATCGGCGACACAGCAAGCGGGGCAGGCTGGTCGCCTGCCCCGCCGGAACTGCTACTGCGTGGCGTCACGGCTGGACCCGGAGGAACGGCCGGAAAGCCGTTCGGAGGCCGCGACGCCACGCCAGAATGGCTCTGGAGGGCACTCAGCCGGCCGGACCCCTAGACGTGGATCTCAAACGTGACGGCGATATCGCCCATCTGGACCTCGTCGCCGGGGCGCAGGGAGACGGGGCTGGCGATTCGCTCGCCGTTGAGGAAGGTCCCGTTGGTGCTGTTGAGGTCGGTCAGCACATGGCCGTCGGGTGTGTGGTCGATGCGCGCGTGCTGGGGCGAGGCCTTGGGGTCAGCCAGTCGCAGGTCGCACGTGGCTGCGCTGCCGATGACGAACGGCGACTTGTGCAGGCTGATGCTGGGCGCATCGGGTGCGGAGAGGTAGGCCCAGCCGGTGGGAGGCGGGGCAACCGGCACGGCCTCGGCAGTGCGGCTGCGTTGGGCCGCCATGATGCCGACGACGGCGGCCAGCGCCACCAGCAGGATCGCCAGGACGATCAGCCCGATGATGATGGCCGAGGCCGAGGAGGCCGCGGCCGGCTGCGGCGTCGTCTCCGGGGGTGCCTCGTTGGTCGTCTCGGCCGGCGATGTGGACGGCATCGTCGAGGTCGCGAGACCTTCGTGATCGTCCATCCCCGGGGCCGTCGCGGCAGTGGGGGGCGTCTCCGGGGGGAGGTCATTCGAGCCCGTTGTCGGCACGGTCACCGTGTCGGCAGGGGTCATCGGGACCTCCGGCACCGCACCATCGGCTGGCGGCTCCGAGCGGGTCCGCGAGCGGCTGCGGCTCCCACCCGTGTCCGTCCCGCGCCCCGCACGATCGGGGGCAGGGGTTGTGCCGGTGCGGCCCTTCGTGGTGCCGGCAGTGGGTCGACCCTCGTCCGAGCGCGACTTGGTGCGTGCCGGTGTCTCGCCCTCGCCCATCAGCGCACGCACGGCATCGCGCTCACGCTCATCAGAAGCGGGGCTCTTGGCCCCCTCATCGGCGGGGGGTGGGTTGGCCTTCGTGCCCTCGTCTGCCGGCGCCTCGCGATCGGCCTGCGCGAAGCAGCCGGCAGCCAGTGCCAGCAACGCGAAGACCAGGAGGACTGATAGCGGTGATCTCATAGCGGCTCCCTGTGGCCCATACGCTAGACTACGTGAGCCGGCACGCGGCTCCAAGCTGATTCAATACCATTACCATCATGCCGGTCAAGAGGGTTCGCGCTGCCAGACGGCACTGTGGCGCACAGGCCGCCCGGCCGGCGGCCGTTGTTGCTCTCGCTTTCCCGTGAGGTTGTCATCCCGAGCCAGGACCGGGCGGCCGATGCGGCCGCCCGGGGCGGTGATGGCCCGCGAAGGGCACGCGGTCTGACACGGGGAGGTGCCTGCAGGGGGGAAGGCGTATCTGCCCCGGTCACGGTGCCCCGCACCGTCCGACTTACGCAGGCGCCACAATGAACGAAGGTGATCGCTGATGCAGATCGGTTGGGCGTTTGTCGATGTGACTCCGGATGAGCCAACTGTGTTGCGCGGACAGTTCCATGCCCGCATCTCCACCCATGTCAACGACCCGGTAACGGCCACGGTCCTGGCGCTGGAGACCAGCGACGAGGCCGGCTGCTCGGACCAGGCGATCCTGGTGTCGTGCGACCGTGTCAATGTGCCCGGGGTGATCATCGAGCGGCTGCGGGAGGTTCTGGCTCCCCGGATGCCGGGCTTCGACCCGGGCAAGCTGCTGATGAACGCCACGCACACGCATACGGCGCCGGAGGTGGAGGAGAGGGTCTACCCCCCGCAGGCCGCCGGCGTCATGTCCCCCACGGCATACGCCGACCTGTTCGTGGCGCGAGTGGCGGACGGCATCGTGCAGGCCTGGGAGGGGCGGGCGCCGGGAGGGGTGAGCTGGGCCTACGGCCACGCCGTTGTCGGCCACAACCGGCGCCTCACCTACGCCGACGGCAGCGCGCAGATGTATGGGGACAGCAACCGGCCGGACTTCGAGTGCGTGGAAGGCTCCGAGGACCCTGGCGTGGACATGCTGTTCACCTGGGACAGTGAGCACAAGCTCACGGGGGTGGTGATCAACCTGGCCTGCCCGTCCCAGGTCACCGAGGGCGAGTACTACGTGTCCGCCGACTTCTGGCACGAGGCGCGCTGTGAGCTGCATCGGCGCCACGGGGAGGGCCTCTTCATCCTCCCCCAGTGCTCCGCCGCGGGTGATCAGTCGCCGCACCTCCTGGTGCACAAGCAGGCCGAGCTTGAGATGCTCCGCCGCCGCGGCCTGACGGAGCGCGAGGAGCTCGGGCGCCGCATCGCCAACGCGGTCGATGATGTGCTCCCCCTCGCCGCCGCCGACATCCGCACCTGCCTGCCGTTCAAGCATGAGATGCGCGTGCTTGAGCTCCCGACGCGGATGGTCACACCGCGCGAGTGCGAGCAGTCCGCCGCGCGCCTGGAGGCGCTATCGCAGGAGAGCGTCGATCCCGCCGATGTGGCGGCCCATTCGCGCCACTTCGTGATGATGCGCCGCGCCCGGACGGTATTGCGCCTGTACGAGCAGCAGCAGACGGACCCGCTCTACCGCGTCGAGACGCACTACCTCCGGCTGGGCGAGATCGCCATGGCCACCAACCCCTTCGAGCTGTTCCTGGACTTCGGGCTACGGATGAAGGCGCGCAGCCGGGCGGTGCAGACGTTCGTCGTCCAGCTCACGAGCGGAGGGGGGAAGGCGGGATCAACGTACCTGCCAACAGCCCGCGCCCTCGCGGGAGGATCATACGGGGCGGAGGTCGTGGACAACATCGTGGGCCCCGAGGGCGGCCAGATGCTGGTGGAGGCAACGGTTGCGACCATCAACGCCATGTTCGAGGACGAGACTGGACAGGAATGACTTGCGACGATCGCGTGTATTGCGTACAATAAATAGGCGCGCGGAGGCATACTGGACCTATCCGGCAAGGTGAGGCCATGAGTGACGACGCCATTGTACCTCGGGGGCCCGGCGGCGAGTTCCTGCTCTACCAGAGCGAGGACGGCATTGCGCAGGTTCAGGTCCGGCTGGCGGATGAGACGGTGTGGCTGACTCAGCGGCAGATGGCTGACTTGTTCCAGAGAGCTGTCGCCACCATCAACGAGCATATCAGCGGCATCTACGACGAAGGCGAGCTCGACCCGGTCTCAACTATTCGGAAATACCGAATAGTTCAACTCGAGGGCCAGCGCCGGGTCGAGAGGATGGTAGACCACTATAGCCTCGATGTCATCATCGCCGTCGGCTACCGTGTCCGCTCTTCCCGGGGCACCCAGTTCCGCCAGTGGGCGACTGCGCTCCTGCGCGAGTACATGGTCAAGGGCTTCGTGCTCGACGACCAGCGCCTCAAGGACGGGCGCAACCTCGGGCAGGACTACTTCGATGAGCTCCTCGAGCGCATCCGGGATATCCGGGCGTCCGAGCGGCGCTTCTACCAGAAGATCACGGACATCTATGCCACCAGCATTGACTACGACCCGAAGCAGCCCGTGTCACAGGAGTTCTTCGCCACCGTCCAGAACAAGCTGCACTGGGCGATCCACGGGCACACGGCGGCGGAGGTCGTCGCGCAGCGGGCAGACGCCACCCGGCCCCACATGGGGCTGACAACCTGGCAGCAGGCCCCCCGGGGCAGGATCCGGCGCTCTGACGTGTCCGTCGCCAAGAACTACCTGACTGAGGAGGAGTTGCGGGCGCTGAACCGCATCGTGACCCAGTACCTGGACTACGCCGAGGACCAGGCGGAGCGCCGGCGGGCGATGACGATGGCAGAGTGGAAGGCGCGGCTGGACGCCTTCCTGGAGTTCAACGAGCGTGAAGTGCTCACGGACGCCGGGCGCGTGTCCCACGAGGTGGCACAGCGCCTGGCGGAGGCGGAGTTCGAGAAGTACGAGACCCAGCGCCATCAACTGGAGGCGACGGAACCGACCAGCGACTTCGACCACCTGGTGGAGAAGACGAAGCACCTCCCGCAAGAGGAGGGCAACACGACGGAGTGAGGGGGAGACACTACCCGGTGCGGTGCGCAAGGATGCGTGGCACACGCTGCAGGAGTTCATCGCGTACTGCAACATCACGGGGCCTCCTGTGATCACGAGAGGGCTATTCGCATGATTGGAGAGATCGAGGTCCTCATGCGGTCAATGACCTCTTCTATCTGGCTCAGCCGACTGTCGCCGGCTTGTTCTACGAGGATGTCGTCGCCTGGCTTGACCTCAACGAGATTCGCTACTTCGGCAACTTCAAACTGACCGGGAGGAGCGGCTATGACCACCACTTCGACTTCGTGGTCCCGAAGTCCAGGGCTGAGCCTGACAGAATCCTCCAGACCATCAACCGTCCCAGTCGGGACACTGCGGAGGCTACGGCCTTCAAGTGGGTGGACACTCGCGAAGTCCGTCCCGCCGGCTCTCTCGCTTTCGCGGTCCTGAACGACCAGGAACACGAGGTCTCGCAGAGCGTGCTAGACGCTCTGGGCAGCTACGAAGTACGGCCGGTGCTGTGGAGCCGCCGTGATGAAGTCAGGGCAGAGCTCACGGCGTGAGGTGCCAGCTAACGCAGGCGAAGCCGCCGCACGCACTGTGCTGAGACAAGCCGAGAAGTCGTAACGAGGCGTGGGTGGAGGGGCAGTTGCGGGGTCTGAGGTGCAGACACAACGCGGCGTCGCCAGTGGCGACGCCGCGTTGTGTCGGGGTGTTGCCGCCCGGTGACGGGGACCAGGGCGAAGTACAAGATGGCTTCGAAGCTTGGGAGCGCGGCGGGTCTACGCCGTCGCGCAGCGGCCCTCGAGCTTGTAGCCGACTCCCGCGACGGTGCGGATGAGCTGGGGGTTCTTGCGGTCCAGCTCCAGCTTCCCGCGCAGGCGGCCGATGTGCACATCCAGGGTGCGGGTCCGGATGCCCTCCGGGTACTGCCACACCTCCCACAGGAGCTGCCGTGACGGGATGACTTCGCCGGAGCGGGAGGCCAGCGCGCACAACAGGTCGAACTCCTTGGGTGTGAGCGTAACCTCGCTCTCGCGGCAGGTCACGGTCCGCTGGTCCTTGCGGATGTGAACCGGGCCGACCACCAGCTCGCGGAGCGTCTGCTGCTGCTGGTAGTCGGTGACGCGACGGAGCAGGGCACGCACGCGGGCCACGAGCTCGGCGCGCTGGAACGGCTTGACGACGTAGTCGTCGGCGCCGACCTCGAGACCCACCACGCGATCGACATCGGTGCGGCGGCCCGTCAGCATGATGATCGGCACCACCGAGTTGCGGCGCAGTTGCCGGCACACGTCCAGGCCGTCCATGTCAGGCAGCCCCAGGTCCAGCAAGACCAGGCTCGGGCGGTGCTGCTCATACGCCGCGAGCGCCTCCGTGCCGTTGCTCACGGCCAACGCGTGCAGGCCGGCGTCGGCCAGGGCGTCGGAGAGCGGCTGATGCAGAAACGGGTCGTCTTCAACAATCAGTGCATTGCGGTTTGTCATGTGAATGGTCGATCTTCCCCGTATCAGGATTACCGCGCCGGAAGTTGGGTCCCCCGCCGGCACTGCAGAGAGCAGGAGTGAGGCGAACGGTCATGTCCCGGTCAGTTGCGGCCGCGTTCTTCGATGGTGACAATCGGCTGGCCATCCGGCAGGTTGAGTTGGGCCCGCCGCAGGCGGGCGAAGTGCTGGTCGATGTGCGGGCGTGCGGTGTGTGTGGCAGCGACCTGCATCAGTTTGTCGGGCGGTGGCCGCGCCCCGCATTCATCCCGGGGCATGAGATCGCCGGGATCGTCGCCGAGGTCGGCCCGGGAGTGACCGGCGTCGCGGTGGGCGACCGGGTCTGCGTCGAGCCGTTCGTCTACTGCGGCACGTGCCGCTACTGCCTGACCGGCCGCTACTTCCAGTGCCTCCACATGGGCTTCCTTACGCTCACGGCTCACGGCGGGTTTGCGGAAAACTTGCTCGCACCGTACTACGCTGTGTATCGGCTACCCGCGGAGGTAGGTTTAGAGCTCGGGGCGCTGGCCGAGCCGTTGGCCGTCGCCGTGCACGGTGCCCGCGTAGGGGCAATATCGGCCGCTGACGGCGTGCTCGTGCTCGGAGCGGGCACAATCGGGTTGATGTGCGTAGCCGCGGCACGAGCCATGGGTGCACGCGATGTTTACATCACGGCGCGTCATCCGCACCAGGCACAGGCGGCCCGCGGCCTGGGTGCCACTGCCGTCTTGAGCCCCGACAGGGAGACCCTCCTGCAACAACTGGGCCAGACTCTCCCCGCGGGGCCCGACGTGGTGATGGAGGCCGTCGGGAGTGCCGCCGGGACCTTCCAGCAAGCTCTCGAGCTTGCCGGCAAACTGGGGCGCATCGTGCTGATGGGGGGCAATACCACGCGGATGGACGGGATCGACCTGACGCCGGTGATCAACAAGGAGCTGGTGATCTACGGTTCGGGCTGCTACAGCCAGATCGGCGTCCGACGTGACTTTGAGGTCGCCCTCGAGATCCTCGCCGCGCAGCCGGAGGCCTTCACGCCGCTGATCACCCACCGGTTCTCACTCGCGCAGACCCAGGCGGCGTTCGAGACGGCGTTGGACAAGGCTGGCAGGGGGGCCATCAAGGTCATGGTGGTCATCCCCTGACCTGTGCGCAGCCGGACCGCGCAAGCCCGTCGGGTGAGGCAGGCGGGGCAGGACTGGACCGGCGACGTGGCGAAATGTAGAAGAGCGGCCGAGAAGCCGTTCTGAGGCCGCGAGGCC
>CAZIWQ010000007.1:9566-23591 GCA_964542355.1 uncultured Armatimonadia bacterium | reverse complement strand
GCGAGCTAGCCCACTCAGTCTCGCTCACCTGCCCGACAAGCGGGCAGGGGTCGGAAGCAACGGGTACGAAAGCGGGAAGGGGAGCGGAGGGGTGACGGGAGGCGTCGCTCTCGTACCCCGGGGGAACTGGGGGGGGAAGCAGGGGCAGCCATCCGCCGCCCCGCCCGAGTGCACAACTCAGACGCGGGATGATGGTCGGGTGACTGCCCCCGGCTCGCACGACCTTAGAAGAGCGGCCGAAAAGTCGTTCTGAGGCCGCGAGGCTACGCTCAGAGGCTTGCAGAGGCCACTCACAGCCACCTTAGCGCCAGAGACCCGGCCGGAAGTGGCCTCTTCGGCCGGGTCTCTAGAGCAGGTCCCACATGCTCTCGGGGGTCAGTGTGGCCTCCCACCGCATGCACTTGCAGTGGCCGTCGGCGAAGGCGACGTTGGCGAGCCCGTTGTGGCGTGGCGCCCACAGGCTGCGACAGTTGCATGCAGTTCCCGGCCCCACGGCCGTGACGTTCGCCGCCGTCGGCGGACGCAACTCCGAGCCGCCCTGCCCCGAGCCCCCCATCCCCGTCGTATAGTCGCCACCACGGGCCGTAACATCCGCCAGCAGAATGGTCTCGGCCGGCTTCGCGATCTCCGCCATGGCCCGGCCGCTGTTGCCGCCCTGGATCATGAGCACAGGGTTGACCCCGTAGTCCCCGGGGGTGCTGCTGGGGCAGACGTAGACCTGCCGGTTCTTGACGTACGGCCACAGCGAGCCCGGGAACGTGTCGCTGTACCAATACCAGCGTACTGCGCTACCCGCGCCGTTGAAGGCACTGTAGCACTTGGGGAACCTCTCATCGAAGTCCTGGGCATACTGCAGGACGGCCAGGCTGATCTGCTTGCAGTTGCTGAGGCAACTGTTCTGCCGCGCCTTCTCCCGTGCGCGGGCGAAGACCGGGAACAGGATCGCCGCCAGGATGGCGATGATCGCGATGACGACCAGCAGCTCAATCAGGGTGAACCCTCGTCGGGACATGGGCGACACCTCCAGGGGGGTGGCACGGCTGGCGCAAGTAAGGGCAGTTTGGTGATTATAGCTGCCCGTCGCGCCGGAAGCAACGGGTACGAGAGCAGGAAGGGGAGCGGAAGGCTGACGGGCGGTGTTGCCTGGGGCAACCCGGGGCGGGAACCAAACAGCGCAGTCGAGCGTCTAGCTCGAATGGGGACGGGGCTTCCGGGGGCGGAGCGTGGCGCGAGCAATCGGGGCGTCCAACACGGTGGCGCTGTGCCCGCGCCAGTCAGCAGTTCCGCTGCTCACCACGGGGAGGGAGCCATGAGATCAGCCACTGTGCTACTCGTCGCACTGTTGGTGACAGGCGTCGTGTTCCTCGGGTGTGAGCGGCAGACCGGGCCTTCGGGCGCCGCCGGACGTCACAATGGCTCAGACTCCCCTACGGCCACCCCACAAGTACCGCCGCAGCTCCCTGCAACCGCCAGGCCGGCCGCTGCCGTCGCGCAGGCACCGCCGCAGCCCGCATCCCCCGGCGCCTCGGCTGCAGGAGCGACCCAGAAGAGGGACCGATCCGCAGTTCTCCGGAGCTTCCTGAAGCTGAGCGGCAAGAGCGAAGCGGAACGGCTAGAGGGTCTCCTGGGGCTCCTACGCGAGGAGTTGGCCGACCCCGCCGAGCCAGGCATGGGAATGGGGGGAGGGCCGATCGACCACGGGTACGAGCTATCGGTGTTGCTCAGCGTAATAGGGAGCGAGATCGCCCGGGGGGGCCTCCTTCGCGTCTACGAGCGTGAACACAACTCGGTGCTCAGGGAGCTGCTCGCGATCGCTCTCGTCGAGGCGGGCGACCGTGAGCGGACAGATGTGGTGAGGGAACTCGCACTCCGGCACGCCGAGGGTGCCGTACGTCAGGGCGCCATGCACGCCCTGGCGAAGCAGAAGGACATCGCCAACCGCGGGACCTTCGAGGCCGGCTTGAAGGATCGGTACAGTCGGATCGGCGGACTTGAGCGGCCTGGCGAGGGTCCGCACAAGGTGTACCCGGTAAGGACTGCGGCGGCCGAAGGCATGCGGACGCTCGGACTACCCCAGCCGGACGCGGCACTGGAGGTGCCTCTGAAGGTCCGAGGGGGGGCTGCCATGCTGGCCCAGTTGCTCACGGACAAGGACCCCACGTCGTGCCGCAGCGGGGTGCACTTGCTCGCCAAGCTCGGCAAGGACGGCGTGCCCTACCTGCGGGCCTTCGTGCGCGAGAACGGTCGGAACGCCGCCCTGGCTGAGGCCATCACGGCGGCTCGCCAGGCCCTGAAGTGACGGAAGGGGATGAGCCATGCGCAGTCCAGTGCAGAGGATCCTGGGTGCTGTTGCGATCTCGTGCTGCGTGGCCCTGCTCGGGGCGGGGTGTCAGGACACCAAGCCGGGGCAGGCCGATACGCCTGTCACGGTTCAGGCGCCAGCCTCGGCGCATACCACCATCACCCCGGCGGCCCCCGCCGGGGGCCCGGCGCCCGAGGAGGTGGCGCGCCTCGTGCAGGCCCTGGGCGCGGACACCTGGCAGGCACGTAGCGCATCTGCGGCCAGGCTGAGGGAGACCCGGGCCTTGCAGGCAGTGCCCGCGCTGCTACGGGCGCTCCGCGAGGAGGCGGCGCTGACCCGCGAACAGCTCGAGCGGCGAGCGTGGCGCGAGAAGGGACGCGATGACGAGGTCGCTGCGGCGAGCACGACCCTCAGGGACGGCTACGCGTTGGCTATCAGGACGATCGGCCCCGACGCGGAACCTCAGGTGCGCGCAGAGCTACGCACGGCGTCTCCGTCGTATGCTGCCTACCTGTACATCGCACTCGCGACCTGGGGTCGGCGAGATGCATTGGCCCCTGTCTGCAGGTTGCTCAAGGACAGCGACGATGGGTACGTCCGCGCAGCCGCGGCCGACGCCCTTGGCCGTCTGGGATGCAGAGAGGCCATCCCCGCGCTCAGGACCGCCACGACGGACCTCTTCGTGCCCAGCGTGAAGTCCGACAGGGTCTTCTACCTTGTCAGGGAATGCGCTCTGACATCGCTGCGGAAGCTAGGCGAGGAGGACGTTCGTCAGAGCTACCCGTTGCCGCCAGGTGACATGATGCACCGCTATAGCAGCGGGAGACCCCCCTCCGCGCGCACGCCGGTCCCCATGAGGTAGGCCTACCCGTCCTGTGTACCCGTGTCTCCCGGCGGGCCCTGCGTCGCAGCAGGGCCCGCCGGGGCGTGTGCAGAGGGATGCCGTGGGCATCACCGTGCGACCGCTCCCGCACCGAACCCGGCATCGCCCATCGTGCAGGCCGAGGCCGCGTGTGTCCCTCTCCGGCCCATGGCCACAGATCCAGCCACAAGCGGCTCGCCGGCGCAGCTCGGTTCTGCTGAACGCAAGCCCACGTGCACCGCCGACCGAACCGCGCACGTCAGCAGACGGAGGCCGTTCGCACACCACCCCCCTCGGGGCTCAGGCCAACCCCGCCGGCTTGTGTGGCAGGTGAACGAGATTGGGTCAGCCACAGGCGGCGCCCCTGGAAGAGCGGCCGAAAAGCCGTTCTGAGGCCGCGCTTCCAGGGCTTCACGGCACGCCGCTTCGCGGCGGGTGGATCGTCCTCAGCAGCCCATCAGCTAGAAGCGATGCTCCCGAGACCCTTCTCGAAAGGCTTGACCAGCGTCAAGGGTGGGGTACAATGCTCATCATAAACCCGCCCACGCAAGGGCGTGGGCTGGAGGCCACCCTTCCGAGGGTGGCTTCCGCTTTTGTGGGAGGTGGCATACAGTTGCGCTGCTGGGTCTATGTGGACGGGTTTAACTTCTACCACGGCGCCGCGAGGCGCACCGGCCACAAGTGGGTTGACCTCCTGGCCCTGGCCCGCAACCTCCGGCCGCAAGATGCCGTTAGGCGCGTGAAGTACTTCACCGCGCCGGTGGAGAAGCGCACCGACGACCCCGACCAACAGAGGCGGCAACGGATCTACTGGCGGGCCCTGGAGACCCTGGGGTGCGTGGACAGGATCGAGGGGCGCTTCAGGCGAGGCGCCAAGTTCCTGCCCCTGGACGAGTCGGTCCAGACCCTCGAACTGCTGGGCAAGCGGGGCTGTAACGTCGCGGGCATCAAGCCCATCATGGTCAAGGTCCTTCGGTCCGAGGAGAAGGCGACCGACGTGAACCTGGCAGCGCACCTCGTTCACGACGCGCACCAGGCGGACCCCGCAAGGACCTTCGAGGTCGCCCTGGTGCTGTCCACGGACGCGGACTTGGCCGGGGCAATACGACTGGTGACGCAGGAGGTCGGCAAGCCAGTCTACGTCTGCAAACCGAACCCCAATGACCGCGTGGACGCGTTGAAGGCGGCGGCCACGGGGGTCTTCGACCTGACCACTTCTGTCCTGCGGGCCTCCCTCTTCCCCGCTACACTCACAGACGCGCGCGGCACATTCACGAAGCCCTCAGGTTGGTGACGACCCCCGCCGCGCACCCCCTTGCGGAATGTTGTATGCTGCGAACATGGAGACCACCTTGCGCGGCTACATGACCGTCCCCGAAGTCGCCTCCTTCCTCTCGGACCGGACCGTCCGGCGGCGCGTGCGTGAGGGCGAGAGACCCTCGCCCTACAGACGGCACGGCAACGGCGGACGGCTCGCGGTCTGGTGACCGCTCCTACCACGGCGCACGGCAACGGATCACGGCGACGGCGCGGCAGGCTGGAAAGCCTGCCCCACACGGCCCCCCCTACACGGCATGCCCGCATACGTGCGCGAACAGGGCCTCCGTCATCCGCATCTGATTGACGGCATCCGCGATGGTGCACAGGGGTTCGCACTTGCCGAGAGCGGCGTCGACCGCGCCCTGCGCCTGGCGCAGGAACGACCAGCTATAGCGCGCATGCAGGTCGCATACCTGCTGCTTCTCCCCCATCGTGTAGACCTCGACGCGTGCGGGGCTGTTGATCAACAGCGGCGGCGGGAGCTGCACGTGCAGCACCGCGTGCTCGAAGTAGAGCGTCATCTCTTCATCCCAGCGGTTGTTGGTGCCGGCCTTGCCGATCTCCAGTGTCGCGGCGGTGCCGTTGAAATCGAGCAGCGCAGTCTTCGTCGCCCGACTCCAGTCGGCGTGCACGACGCTCCACTCGCTGCCCAGGAAGTGGCACAGGAGGTCCATGTCGTGGCTGTGGACATGGTTGAGGAAGTAGTAGGGCCCCCACATGCCCGCCTGCTCCGCGGGAAGCCACTCGGGGAAGCTCAGCGTCGGCGCCGGGCCCGTCGGGTCGTCAGTCTTGATCACCGGCGCGAGGCCCTCGATGTTGGCAACCCAGTCGCCGCCCAGGAAAGCATGCACGCGCGCAAACAGCGGCGCGCCGACCTCTCCCGTTGCCAGCCAGCCATCGACAAGGGCTTTGGCAGCCTGCACACCGGCATCGTGCCGCTTCATGAACCCGACGAGCAGGAGACGGCCGTTGGCTGCGGCGGCATCGGCCATGCGCTGCGCGTCGGCTGCGGCCAGCGAGACCGGCTTCTCACAGAACACGTGCTTGCCCGCCTCGAGCAGCTCGATGCACAGCGGGGGGTTGCACTCGGGGGGCACGATGATGGCAGCGAGGTCGATCTCCGGATCGGCCTTCAGCTCCTCATGCGACTCGTAGCGCTTGCCGATGCCGAAGCGGTCGGCGGCCAGTTGCCGCAGCCTGGGCCGCGCCTCGGCGAGCGCGACGACCTCACAGCCCTCGGCTCGTTGGAACCCGGGGATGTGAGCCGACTGCGCCATCATACCAGCACCGACGAAACCGACACGAAGCGTGGACATCGTGGGCCTCCTTCTACGGGCTACGGGTGTAGCACCAGAGTCGATGCCACGCGGGGGCAGCTCGCGCTCACGGGCGGCATCGGATGAGACGGAGCATGGATGGCGTTCGTGGGTTGGCACCGGCCCAGAGAGGGAAGCCACAGAGCTCACGGGCGCAGCCGTTGTAGCCCGGAGGGCGGGCGCTACTTGCCGCCGGCGGGAGAGCCTGTCGCAGAAGTCGTGTTGGCGCGGATTCCAGCCGCGCCGGTGCCAGATGCCAAGTTGCCCCGTGTAGGAGCGGCTTCCAGCCGCGATGGGTGTGGCGGTCTGTTCCAGGCCCATCAGGGCGTACGAGGCCCCCGTCGACGTTCTTGCGCCGGCATCGCGCTCTCCCGAGGAGGATCGCGGCTAGGAAGCCGCTCCTACAGGGCGCCGCTCACGCGGAATCCTGGCGCGGCTGGAAGCCGCGCCCACATCCCTGAGGGCACCAATGGCGCGTACCCGACTCCCGCGACAGGCTCTTCCGCCGGTGGTCCCGCTCTGCGGGACGGCCGCCCTCCGGGCTACAACGGCCCCGGCCATGGGCCTGCACGGACCGATCCGCGCAGGGGCCGGACAATACTGTCCGGCCCCTGTAGGACCCGTGAGCCCCGTGTTGCCCCGGCCGTCGCCACATGCCACATGCCACATGCCACATGCCACATGCCGCCGTCCCGCCGTCCCGCCGTGCCGTTCCCGCGCCTACTGGGTCAGTGCGACATCGTAGCCCAGGTAGGTCCCCAGCGCCTCCGCGACGGCGGCTTGCACGTTGCCGGGCGTCACGCTGACATGGTGGCGATAGCCGTTGCGGCCGACGAACAGCAGGACGTCCTGCAGCCGCTCAATCTGCGCGACACCCGCACAGCCGAAGAAGTCCTCGGCGATCGGGTCGGTCGTGAACTGCCCTTCCCCGAGGTAGAACTTGAGCCGGCCGGTGTCGGTGAGCGAGCTGCCGAAGGTGAACTGCCCCGGGCGAATCCGCCCCTCGTTGCAGCCGTATGCGCAGCCCTTCCCGACGACATTGGACAGGATCGCATGGTCGCTGATCTTGCCGGCATCCGTCATCAGGCTGTGGGGCACCGGACCGCAGTGGAACAGGATACACTTGTCGTCGTCCTCGGCGTAGTTGTTGTTCCAGTCGAGACAGGTGGCGGGCTGTCCGGAAGCGAGGCTGAGGGCATGCATCGCCACCGCATTGCCCACGTCGACTTCGCACGAGGCAATGACGCCGCGGTCATTCATCTCGCCCAGCAGGACGCACGGCGAGAAGTGCATGTACCGCTGCATCTCCTGCCAGCAGCGGATCGCGACGGCGTCGAGGCTGTACTCCTCCACGATCTCGTCGATCACCACGCCGAGGCGCGTGATGCGGTCGAGCGTGTGCTCGGGGACCCCCTCCCAGCACACGTAGTCCTTGAAGCGGGCCAGCTTGGCCTTGTATGCCGCGCCGTCGGCCGCCAGGGCATCCATGCGGGAGAACACCTCGGACAGGTCGAACGCCTCGACCGTGACGCCGTAGCGCTCGAGGGTCACTTCATCGAAGCGCACGGTCTTGAACGCGGTCGTGCGCGCACCGATGGCACCCAGCGTCATGCGCCGCATCCCACCGACGACGCGGCAGACGCGGTCGAAGTAGTCGATGTTGCCGCGGAAGCGATCACTGCTGAGGGCCACCGTGTGGGGCTTGAGCGCGGTGAACTTGATCTGGTTCTGCCAGAACACATCCATGATGGAGAACTTGCCGCAGAACGCGTCGCGGCGCAGCTCCGGCCGCATCTTGTCCAGCTCGTCGGGATAGGCCTGGATGAGAATCGGGACCCCGGCGTCCCTGAGCGCGGCGACGGCGCCGTTCTCATCGCCGAAGTTGGGCAGGCACAGGATCACCCCGCCAAACTTGCCTCGGTTACGGGCGAGGAAGTCGGCGTAGATCCGGCCCTCCGCCGGTGTCTCAACGGCACCGTGGCGGGTGGCGGACTCCTCGAGCATGATGCTGTCATGCCCCCACTGCTTGAGGAGGGCGGGTAGCTCCTGCCGGGCCTCTGCCATCAGAGCGCCCGGGAACATCCCGCGATTGCCGAAGTAGAGCGCAAAGGTCGTCTTGCCAGAGATCATGAGTGGACATCCCCTTCCTAGATCGCGGATTCCGTATGGTCGCAGAAGATGACCACGGAACCCTTGTGTCCGCAGGGGAAATGCGCCGGCGACGGGGCATTCACCTCCTGCCTGCCACCGACCGTCAGTGTCGTTCGGCCCTCCTGTGCGGCACGGGGTTCGGGGCGGAGCCCCGAGGGGTTCGCCCGCGAAGTCGCGGACCTGCAGACAGACGGCGGCGGTCCATGCGGTCCGGTGCTCACCGGCTGACACCCCCTCGCCGGAACGGAGTCGTCATGCCGAGCGATCCGGCACCCAGGAACGATGAAGATCGCAGGGATGGCAACGACACGCCCTCACCCCAACCCTCTCCCGGAGGGAGAGGGGGAACGGCTGCGACACCCTCAGGCTGGCTCCTCCCCGACGGCGGGGAGGTGGACTCCCTCTCCCCCCGGGAGAGGGCCGGGGTGAGGGCATGCCCCAATCTTCGGAGCAGAGGGGGCCGGGGCGTGAGGCCGGCACGCCGGCGGGGCACAAGTCCCCGCCCTACAGACGGCGACGGACAACGGCAACGGCACGGATCGCGGTCTGGGGACCGCTCCTACCACGGCCACAGCAACGGCCAACGGCAACGGCGGGCAGACGCGCGACGCCTACTTCCCGTCCGGCTTGTCCGTCTTCTCCCCGGCCGGGTGGAGGATGTCATACAGCAGGCGCGTCCAGCGCTGCAGCTCCTCCGTCGTCATCGTCGTCGACAGCGTGATGATGAACCCGCCCTCACGCCACGCCGCGATCCGCACCCCGTCCTTCTCAATCAGCCGCGCCCGCACCTTGCTCACCAGCTCGAACGGCTTGCCCGCAGTGCTGCGCACCGCCATCGCCGGCAGCTTGCTCACTTCCAGCGCGGGATCCATCGCGTCGAGGAACGCGTTCGCCTCGGCCTCCGAGCGCCACCAGCACGCCGTGAGATCGAGGGCACCTGCCGCCACGGCGCTGGCGCGCAAGCCGCGCCCGGCCGGTGCGGAGGTCGGGATCTTGGCTTCCGGCCAGAGCTCGGTGACAGCCCCCTGCTTCGGCTGCTCCTCGGCCGTCACGAACCCGCTGGCGCCGTAGAAGGTGCCGACGGAGGCAATGACCGTCTCCGGGGTCAGCGGCGGCGGGCCAACCGGCGCCGGCTCGACCGGCAGCGAAATGCCTGACCAGGCCTTGTAGACCCGGTCGCTCCCCCGGGTCTTGAACTGGATCTCCAACGAGACCTCGTACTTGCCGGCCTTCGCGTACACCTTCTCCCCCGGTGCCAGCTCCTCGGTAGTGCGTGTCGTGCCGTCGCCGTAGTCCCACGTGGCACTGACGATCGTCGGCTCTTCTCCGTTGAGCGTCTTGAGGTCCGGAGTGAAGGAGTAGACCAGGTGCGGCAACCCCTCGCGCCGCTGCAACTCCTTGAATGTTACCCAGCCCACTGTCTCGTTGAGCACTTCGCCCGTCTTGTTGTCGAGGTCATACAGAGAGTCGAGCTTCCCGTCGCCGTCGATGTCGACGCCCATGAAGTCATAGACGCCGTTGTCGTCCACGTCGAGCAGGAAGCGGTCGGGGCGGGCGTCGCGGTCGGAGTCATACAGCATCTGGTCCCACTTGCCCTCGGCAAACCAGCCGCGGACCAGCATCTCGAGCTGACCGTCGCCGTTCTTGTCGAAGCCGTAGACCCAGTTGCGTTTGTCGCGCTGATTCTCGCGCAGCACCACCGAGTCGACGATCATGCCATCGGGACCGGGCTTGAGCTTGACATCGATGTACGCGCCGTCCTCGTGGCGATAAACCTTGAAGTCGGAGACCCCGTCGCCATCGGTATCTTCTTCATGGATCAGCACAGCCTTGGGCTCGTGGATCTTCTGCATGAAGTTGGTCCAGATGGCGGACGAGGGCAGCATGTCGGGAGCGAACGCCCAGGCGGCCCCGCACGCGGTCCAGGCAGCGACGATGGCCGCGAGCAGTGTGCCGCGACACAGTGCGGGCAGGGACCCGGGAACGGCTCTGTGCCGGCGCAGCGAGCGGTGCCGGGGCGTCGGGCGGGCTATGGTATCCATCGAGCCGTCGTGCGGCTGGATGGGGCTGTGCGGCCGCATCTCCAGGCATCCGCCAGTGCTGGCCAGCATGCTGATTACCCCTCAACGGTGGTTTCCCAAAACTCTAACACAAAAAAATGGAGGCGGCAACGGGAGTCGAACCCGTGAATAGCGGTTTTGCAGACCGCCGCCTTAGCCACTTGGCTATGCCGCCCCGGGAGGGAGGGCGCCGGCGAGGGCCCGGCGCCTGGAAGCACATATTACAAGGCGGGCCGAGAATGCCCCGGCCCGCCTTGGTGAAGAGTTTGGAGCGGGAAACGAGACTCGAACTCGCGACCTTCTCCTTGGCAAGGAGGCGCTCTACCAACTGAGCTATTCCCGCTCGCGAGCCTGCGCGGCTCGGAGGTCATGACCGGCCTGGCTGGGACTATGTCGTCGTGCAGCCGCTACGCCGCGGCTTCAGTGCTGGAGCGGGAAACGGGATTCGAACCCGCGACCCTTAGCTTGGGAAGCTAATGCTCTACCAACTGAGCTATTCCCGCTCGTGACTGCCATCGCCCCGGGCGCTCGCGCGCCCCGGCGGCGTGTGCGCCTGAATGGTGGGCGGTGCGGGACTTGAACCTGCGACTTCTACCGTGTGAAGGTAGCGCTCTGCCAACTGAGCTAACCGCCCGCAAATCCCTGTGCCGGCTCGTGCTGGAAGCCTGGTGCCGAGGGCGGGATTTGAACCCGCACACCCGTGATGGGCACTAGCCCCTCAAGCTAGCGTGTCTGCCAATTCCACCACCTCGGCCGTGTCGGAGATTATAGCCGCTTCCCCGCGCCGAAGTCAAGCGCCTTCAGTCGGCGCGCCGGGCTCGTCGTCGCTGAGGTCCTCATCGGTCGCCACGCCCTGTACCGACCCAAATCGCCGCTCCCGCTGGTTGTACTGAGCGATCGCCTCCACCAGGTGGCTGCGGTCGAACTCCGGCCACAGCACCGGCAGGAACACGATCTCGCTGTAGGCGATCTGCCACAGCAGGAAGTTGCTGACGCGGTACTCGCCACCGGGGCGGATCATCAGGTCCACGTCCGGCAGCTCCGGGGCATAGAGCGCCTGCGCCAGCGTGTCCTCGTCAATCGTCTCCGGTGCCAGCTCGCCCGCCGCCGCTCGCTGCGCCAGGGCACGGGCCGTGTCAGCCAACTCCGCCCGCCCCCCGTAGTTCATCAGCAGGTTCAGCGTCATCCCCGCATTGTCGCGCGTCCGCTCGACACCCCGCGCGATCGCGTCCTGCAGCTCGGCGGGGAGCTCGTGCAGCCGGCCGGAGGCGCGGAACCGCACCGCCTCGTGGTCCAGCTCATCGAGCTCATCGCGCAGCGACTGCGTGATGAGCGCCATCAGGCCGTGCACTTCCTCCGGCGGCCGCCGCCAGTTCTCCACACTGAACGCGTAGATCGACAGCGCGCGGACGCCGATCTTCGAGCACCCGTAGATGCAGCGCTTGGTGGCCTTCCGGCCCTCATAGTGGCCCTGCAGGCGAGGGAGGCCACGCTGCTTGGCCCACCGCCCGTTGCCGTCCATCACGACGGCAATGTGGTGGGGAATCGTGAGGCCCTCGAGCGGGGCCCGCCAGTCGGTGAATGTACTCACCCGGTCTCACCTCGGGGCTGCGTCTCGCCTGCCGCCGTCTCCGTGCCGTCGCCGTTGCCGTCGCCGTCGCCGTCGCCGCTGCCGTGGTAGGAGCGGTCCCCTGACCGCGAGCCGTTCGCCGTCTCCCCGCCGCTGCCGTGGCCGTTGTCGTGGCCGCTGCCGTGGTAGGAGCGCTCCCCTGAGCGCGAGCCGTTCGCCGTCTCCCCGCCGCTGCCGTGGCCGTTGCCGTGGCCGCTGCCGTGGTAGGAGCGCTCCCCTGAGCGCGAGCCGTTCGCCGTCTCCGTGCCGTGGCCGTCGCCGTGGCCGTCGCCGTGGTAGGAGCGCTCCCCTGAGCGCGAGCCGTCTGCCGTCTCGTCCGCCCGCGGGGCGCGCTCGTAGTGCGTATAGGCCACCACTAGCTCCACCTGCCCGGGGCTGCTGACGCGCTGGCGCACGACGCGCGGGCTGCCCAGCCCCGGACGGGCGTGCGGTGGCCTCGTCGCGGTGACGGCGGCGACGGTCCACCCCGCCGCCGCCAGAAGCGCCTGAGCCAGCTCGGCCTCAAGCGCCGTGACGTCCGGCGGCGAATCGCTCAAACCTCCATGACCTCCGCAACCTTGTGCTCGGCGACGCCATCGATCTCCTTGATCGTGCGGTCGGTGAGCTCCTGCACTTCCTTCTTGCCGCGCAGCACATCGTCCTCGGAGAGGCTCTCGCTCTTCTCCTTCTTCTCGAGCGAGGCGTTGGCGTCGCGGCGGATGTTGCGGACGGCGACGCGCGCCTCCTCCGCCTGATGCCCGACGAGCTTGGCGAGCTCACGGCGGCGCTCCTCGGTGAGCGAGGGGATCTCCAGGCGGATCACATTGCCGTCACTGCTGGGGGTGAGGCTGAGGTCGGAGGCGAGAATGGCCTTCTCCAGGGCCTTCAGCGAGGCCTTGTCCCAGGGCGTGATGACGATCAGGCGGGCCTCCGGCACTGAGACCGTGGCGAGCTGGTTGATCGGCAGCTCGCTGCCGTAGTAGGCGACCTTGACGCGGTCCAGGATGGCGGGGGATGCCCGGCCGGTGCGGATGGTGGTGAACTCGTGTTCGAGCTTCTCCACGACACGCTTCATCTTGGCTTTGGTGTCGGCGATCAGCTTGTCCACGGCGCTCCCTCCCTGCATGATGGAGTGCGTGTGCGTCATGTCGTGCAGCCCGTGCCCGCGGCTTGGGATTGCGGGCCCGTCCTCTCCCCTTCGACGCTCACCCGGTCATTCCTGCGTGGGGGTGTGAACCAGGGTCCCGACGGGCTCGCCCGCGGCTGCGCGCACGATGTTGTCAGGGACGGCGACATTGAACACCACAATCGGCAACCGGTTGTCCATCGCCAGGGCGATGGCGGTCGAGTCCATCACCCGCAGGCCGGCGGTCAGCGCATCGTGGTGGGTCAAGGTCGCAAAGAACCTGGCATCGGGGTTCGTGCGGGGGTCCTTGTCATAGACACCGTCGACATTGGTGGCTTTGAGGATGACGCTGGCGCCGATCTCACTGGCGCGGAGGACGGCGGCGGTGTCGGTGGTGAAGAAGGGGTTCCCGCTGCCGGCGGCAAACAGGACGACGCGGTCCTTCTCGAGGTGGCGAATCGCGCGCCGGCGGATGAACGGCTCGGCGACCTCGCGCATCTCAATCGCCGACTGCAGCCGGGTGTCGATACCATTGCGCTCCAGGGCATCCTGGAGCGCAATGGCGTTGATGACAGTGGCGATCATGCCGGCATAGTCGGCGGTGGCGCGGTCCATGCCGTCGGCGGCGGCTTCCTGCCCGCGCCAGATGTTCCCCCCGCCGACAATCACCCCCAGGCGCACTCCCGACCGGGCCGACTGGGCGATGGCTGCGGCAATCTCGCGCACGACGTTGCGGTCAATGCCGTGCGACTGTGATCCCTTGAGGGCCTCGCCACTGAGCTTGAGCAACACGAGGTCCCACGGCCCGCGGGCGGCGGGAGTGTCACCCATCTAGAGTTCCTCTCCGACCTGATAGCGCACGAAGCGCCGCACAACGATCTTCTCGCCGGTCTTGGCGAGCACGTCGTTGAGCAGGTCCTCGATCGTCTTGGAGTCGTCGCGGATGTAGGGCTGCTTGAGCAGGCAGTAGTTCTCGTAGAACTTGTTCATGCGGCCCTCGATCATCTTCTCGACGATGTTGGGCGGCTTGCCTTCCTGCAGGGCCTGCTCGCGCAGGATCTCGCGCTCCTTGTCCAGGGCGCCCGCCGGCACGTCCTCGGGCGCAACCCACTTCGGCTGCTGGGCCGCAATCTGCATGCAGATCTCGCGGGCAAACGCCTTGAAATCGTCCGTGCGTGCCACGAAGTCCGTCTCGCAGTTGACCTCCACCAGCACGCCGATCTGATCGCCGGCGGGGATGTAGGTGGCGACCGTACCCTCCGCGGCGGTCTTGCCCGTG
>CAZIWQ010000007.1:6306-9556 GCA_964542355.1 uncultured Armatimonadia bacterium | reverse complement strand
ACAGCTACCGCTGACGCTTCGGTAACGGTTCTGCCCGTGCGCTTGGTGGCGACGGCGATGCCCTTCTTGCGCAGGGCGGCGACCGCGCCCTCAAAATCACCGTCGGCCTCGGTGAGGGCCGCCTTGCAGTCCATCATCCCCGCGCCGGTCTTCTCGCGGAGTCGCTTCACATCCTGGGCGGATATGGCCATCTGTCAGACCTCCTGAAACAGCGCGACCGCAGCAGGCCGTGCACTATCAGGCCCGGGGGGGGCCTGTCTCCGCAGGACCTGGCTGCGGTCGCGAGAGTATTCGTCTCGGGGGCCGGCCTCACGGGCGCGGCTACTTCTCCCCGCCCTCGAAGAAGGCGTCCTCGAACTGATCCTCGATGAACTGGTCCTCGACGGCACCGGTCCAGATCTCCTTCTCGACCATGGCCTCTTCGGCGGCGGCCGCGCGCGCCTCTTCCTCGCGCGCCTTCGCCTCGGCGATCCGTGACTGGTACTCCTGCTGCCCCTCGATCGCCGCGTCAGCCATCTTGCCGCTGATCAGGCGGATCGCCCGGATCGCGTCATCGTTGCCGGGGATCACATAGTCGACGACATCGGGGTCGCAGTTGGTGTCGAGGATGGCGACCACCGGGATGCCCAGCTTGTTGGCCTCCGCCGCGGACAGGTGTTCGCGCTTGAGGTCAACAATATAGACGGCGCCCGGCATTCCGCGCAGGGTCCGGATGCCGCCCAGATTGTGCACGAGCTTCTCCTGCTCGCGCTTGAGCGACAGGACTTCCTTCTTCCCCAGCCGGGTCCACTCGCCCGACTGCTCCGCTCCCTCCAGCCCTTCGAGGTAGCCGATGCGGTCGCGCATCGTGCGGAAGTTGGTCAGCATCCCGCCGAGCCAGCGCTTGTTGACATACGGCATCCCACAGCGTTCGGCCGCCTGCCGCACGGACTCCTCGGCCTGGCGCTTCGTGCCGACGAACAGTACCTGCTTGCCCTGCGCCGCGGTCTCGCGCACGAAGTTGTACGCGTCCTCGAGCAGGCGCAGCGTCTGGTGTAGATCGATGATGTAGATGCCGTTCCGCTCGTGGTAGATAAACCGCTTCATCTTCGGGTTCCAGCGTCGCGTCTGGTGCCCGAAGTGCACTCCTGCTTCCAGGAGCTCCTTCATACTGACTAGGGCCACAAAGGCCACCTCCACTTCACGGTTCGCATGGGCGAGGGCGGTACGACTGGCGCGCACGCCCGGAGCGTCCGGGCGCAACCGTCAGTCGCGTGGACTACCGCGAACCGCACATCGCCGCGGAGAGCCGCACAAGCGGCTGCCAACGCATGGCGACGTTCGAACGCCAGATTGGGTGAGACCAGGGGCGGTCCACCTGAAGGCGCACGACAACGGTCACTCCCACTGCGCCGTCCCACACATGCCCTCGCTGGATGCGGCGGGCGGGAGTGATCCATCGACCCGGCGGCGCTGGACGTGTCGCCAGCGACCGGGCCGGCCGTCCCGCCAGAATACCATACCGCGCGCCACAGCGTCAACTGGGGGGGTACGGCGGTAAGGCAGGGGTGTGGGGTGAGAGGTGAGGGAACGGCGCAACGGCACGGAACGACCGCACGGGGAGCTCGGCACACGACGTGCCGTCAGGCGGAGCCGTTTGGCGTTCCCACGTCCCGCACTCCGCGCCGTTCCCTTGTCGTTCCCACACCCCACGCCCCTGCCGTTACCCCTGCCCCTGCCGTACGGCCTTGCGCCGGACACAGCCTTATGATATAGTGTGCCTTCTCGGAATACGCGTCGGTCGGATGGGTTGCCCCCGCCACGGGCGCTTGACAACAGGGTGTGAGGCACTCAGATGAAGCGAACCTACCAACCCAAGAAGAGAGCGCGGGCCCGCAAGCACGGGTTCCGCCACCGCATGTCGAGCAAGGCCGGGCGCCGCATCATCGCCGCCCGCCGCAGCAAGGGCCGCATGAGGCTGTCCGCCTAGCAGAGCGGCCGATCTCCCGACCCGGGCTGGCGCTGCCCTCGCGACCCCACCGCGGTCTGTCGGCGCGGCGGCGACGCGATGTACCCACAACGAGGCGAGATGCCCGCGGCACAGGCTGACAGGCTCCGGCTGATGACACTGCGCAACCAACGGGACATCGATGAGGTGTTCCGCTGCGGACTGCGGCGACGCGGCACTGCTCTGCGCGCCGTGGTTCTGGTGCGAACCGATCGGCCACGCCAGGCGTTGTTTGTGGTCAGCCGCAAGGTGGGCGGGGCCGTGGTTCGCAATCGCGTGCGCCGCCGGCTGCGCGAAGCCTATCGCTCCCTGCTCGATCGCCTCCCCCCGGGGTGTCAGGTGGCAGTGGTAGCCCAGCCCCCGGCCGCGGAGGCATCGTTTCGGACCCTGCGCGACGAGTTGCAGCGGGTCCTGGGCCGCGTCGGTGTCCTGTCGGCGGAGCGCAGTGCATGAGGCTCATCACTGTGCTGTCACATGCTGCCAGAGCGTTCGTCATCGGTGCGGTGCGGCTGTATCAGCGCAGCGTCTCGCGGTGGTTGCCACCGACGTGCCGGTTCCAGCCGTCTTGCTCGGCCTACATGATCGAGGCCGTCGAGCGCCATGGGGTCGTGCGGGGGGTCGGCATGGGCCTGTGGCGCATCTTGCGCTGCAACCCGTTCTGCCGGGGCGGCGACGACCCCGTGCCACCCGCGAGGGATCCACACGCCAGGGCCGATGGGCCCGCCCACCCCAAGTCACCAGTCTAGAAGAGCGGCCGAAGAGCCGTTCTGAGGCCGCGAAGCCACGCCAGAATGGCTCTGGAGGGCACTCAGCCGGCCGCTACGCCTCGGGGGCCGGCCGGATGTGGCCTTCTCGGCCGGACCCCTAATGAGCTGAGGAAGCGATGGCGAAGCGTACACGGTCTGCCGCCGGCATTCGACTGGCGGTCATGTCTCTGGTGCTCTGTGCCGGCGGGCTGGGTGTGCGCGCCGAGGCGCTTCCCGTGGTCTTCCAGGAGGGGCTCCCCCCGGCGCTCGTGATTGCCTACCCGCCGGAGTCAAACGGGACCCCCGCGGAGTCGGACCTGCGTGCCCGCATCAGGGAACTCGAAGCGATGGCCACCTGGGCGAGAGCGAACCAGCCCAAGAGCGGCTTCCTCGACAAGCTGATGGGGTCGGGCACGGCCGGCCGCCCCATCTCCGTCGATGACCTGGCGCGCCTCGGCGCTGCCGTGAAGGGGCAGACCGTTGCCGTCCACGGCCTGTACGCGCGGTCACAGCGCGC
>CAZIWQ010000007.1:0-6296 GCA_964542355.1 uncultured Armatimonadia bacterium | reverse complement strand
CGCCGAGTTCCACACCGACCGCGCCGAATGTCTCATCAACCTGGCCGAGGGGACCCAGCCGGAGGGCTTCGGCCGCAAGGACGTGTGGGATCTCCCCGTCGTCGTGGAGGGCACGGTGGAGATCCGCGGGGTCACACCGGTCATGCGGGCCAGCTCGGTCCGCCCCTCGCTCGGCCTGTGCCTGGTGCGCATTGCGCGCTGCTACGAGCTCCTCGCCCAGTACAAAGAGGCCATCGCCGCCTATCTCCAGGCGGAGGGCGCCCTCCGCAGCGGTGGCGTCGGTGACCTCGCGGCCTACTGCCACGTCAGCGCCGGCCGCATCGCCTACGACCAGTTGCACGACAAGGCGACCGCCGGCAAGCACCTCAACAACGCCTGGACCACCTACCTCACGAATGTCCCTCCCGGCACGCCGGCGTATCAGGTGTGGACCCCCGAGACCACCGCGCAGCGCTGGCGGCGCACGGGGGTGCGCGAGGCGATTGCGGGAAACCTCGACCGCCTCAATGCCGAGAGCTTCTGGTACCGCTTTGTCGCCTTCTTCGTGGCCCTCTGCGGCGGCAACGCCGCCCTCGGGGTGCTGCTCATTGCAGTCGTCGTGCGGGTTGTCATCTGGCCGCTGACCAAGAAGCAGCTCCAGTCGGCAGAGGCGATGAAGAAGCTGCAGCCCCAGATCAAGGAGCTGCAGGCCCGCCTGGCCGATGACAAGCAGAAGTTCCAGCAGGAATTCTGGAAGCTGTGTCAGGCCAATGGGGTCAACCCCCTCGGCGGGTGCCTGCCACTCATCATCCAGATGCCCGTGCTGATCATGGTCTACAAGGGCATCCGCCTGTACATCGTCGAGTTCGACAAGGCCTCATTCCTGTGGGTCAAGAACCTCGCCGGGCCGGATATGGTCCTGCTGGTCGCCTATACCATCAGTATGATCCTGTTTCAGAAGATGACCCAGAAGACCAACCCCCAGGCGATGGACCCGCAGCAAGAGCAGCAGCAGAAGATGATGATGTACATGATGCCGCTCATGTTCTTTTTCATGTTCAAGACCTTCCCCGCGTCATTCATTCTCTACTGGCTGGGCACCAACATCATCTACTTCGCCCAGACGTGGAGCTTCACGCGGATGGCGGATAAGCACGATCCGCCGAAGCCGGGAACACACCGGCCCGGGGGCTTCGTCAACACGATGGCGCGCCTGTTGTCGGGTGAGCCCGAGGACGTTCCGGACGACGCCAAGGCCGAGCCGCCGGCGGAGGGCAAGGGAGACACGCCGGCCCGCCCCGACGCCGAGATCGACAAGCGCAGCCTCGAGCAGATCCGCCGAGATGAGAAGCGGGGCGACAAGCGCAAGTCCGGCGGCCGGCGACGATAGGAGTCCCTGGGGGGGGGTGGGAACGGCGGGAGGCATCGGGCTGTCGCCGCTGCCGGGTTGCGAGCCGTTCCTGGGAGCGCGGGCGTCCCGCCCGCAGCCGTTGTCGTGGGCTGTCGCCGCTGCCCGGTTGCGAGCCGTTCCTGAGAGTGCGGGCGTCCCGCCCGCAGCCGTTGTCGTTGTGCAGGGCGGGGGGTCCATCCCCGCCGGTGTTGCCGTCCGCCGTTTGAGGGGCGCGGGCCTGTCCCGCACCGCCGTCCAGAAGGGAGCAGTGACCCATGAGGTCAGTGGAGGCAACCGGCAAGACCGTCGACGAAGCCACCGCCGCAGCCGCCCGCGAGTTGGGTGTGCCGGCAGACCAACTGGTTGTTGAGGTGCTCGAGGAGCCGAAGAAGCTGCTGGCGTTCCTGGGAGGCCACGAGGTGCGCATCCGGGCGACTGACGAGCAGGCGGCCGCCGACACTGGCGCCGAACCGCCCGCCGCCGCCGCCGAGGCAGCAGCGCCCGCGGTCGCCGCTGACAGCGCGGCGGCCGAGCAGCCGACTTCGGAAGCCCCCACCGCCGAGGCCGTCGGCCGGCTGGCGTTCGAGTCTGTCAGCCAGATCCTCACCCTGATGGGAGTCCGCGCCGAAGCGACACTCGGCCGTGTCGATGAGGAGGAAGTCGCCATCGACATCACTGGTGCCGATGCCGCACTCCTGATTGGCCGTCACGGCGTCACGCTCGATGCGCTCCAACTTATTGTCGCCGTCATCGCCAACCGCGGCCATGCGCGCGGCACCCGCATCATCCTGGATGCCGAAGGCTACCGCGAGCGCCGGGAGCAGATGCTGCGGCGGATGGCGCAGTCGCACGCTGCCAGGGTCAAGGAGGCGGGCAAGGAGATCGTCATCACGGATCTCAAGCCCTACGAGCGTCGCATCGTCCACCTCACTCTCAAGGACGATCCGGACGTGGAGACCTATTCGGAGGGTGAGGGCGAGGACCGCCACATCGTGATCTCCCCGCGCGTCTCCTGAGGCGAGGGCCTGCCTGGTCGCCGCCGGGGGGGCAGGTGTCGCTGTTGGCCCGTCGAGCGGGACGACGCCGCTGTGTTATGCGCCGTTTGACGGGACTGTCATCCTGAGCCCAGACCGCGCAGCGGTCTTCTGGCGAAGGATCAGCACCAGTTGAAGGCGCTTGCTGGCGGAGTGTGATCCTTCGTCGCTGCGGCTTCTGCGAAGCCGCAAACGCTCCTCAGGATGACACCGGCCCCGAGGCCGGGTTCGTGCGGTCGCCGACGGGCTGGTCAAAAACCAGCGGCGTCGGGACGCTCGACCTACACGGATGGAAAGGTGGCCAGTTCAACGATGCGTGCTCGGTCTGCCGTGCGATGGCAGCTTGGGGCCGTCCTGCTGGTCGCAGCGTTGTGCAGCTCTGCCTCGGCCCGACCGATTGTGCGGGTGCTGCCAAACGGCATGGCGCTGGTTGTCGCCGAGATGCACTCGGCCCCGGTGGCGGCCGTGCGATTCTATGTCCGCGCCGGGAGTGTCTACGAGCAGGAGTTCACCGGAGCAGGCATCAGCCACTTCCTGGAGCACCTCCTGGGCTCGGGAACGGCCACCCGCACGGCGCAGCAGATTGACGACCTGCAGGAGTCGATGGGCAACCAGGCCAACGCCTATACTTCCAGCGCGCACTCGTGCTACCACATGGTCACCTCCGCGCGCTATGTGGATGAGGCCATCGAGCTGATGGCCGACTATGTGCTGCATGCACAGCTCGACGCCAAGGATGTGGAGACGCAGCGCGGCATCATCCTGCGCGAGATGGCGATGGGTGCCGACGACCCGGGCCGCCGGCTCTACCAGTTGCTCTCCCAGACGATGTTCACCGTCCACCCCGAGCGCTACCGCACGATCGGCTACCCTGAGCGCTTCAAAGAGATCACTCGTGAGGACCTCCTGACCTACTACCGGCGCATGGTCACCCCGGACAACATCGTGGTCGTAGTGGTGGGCGATTTCGAGAGCGGCCATGTGCTGGCGACCCTGGAGAAGTGCCTCGGCGCCGAGCCCCGCATGGCGACGGTGTTCCCACCGCTCCCGGTCGAGCCGCCACAGGTGAGCGAGCGCCAGGCGGAGGAGACTGACCCGCACCTGTCCCGCGCGTATCTGGCGATCGGCTACCGGACGGTAGACCTATTCCATCCCGACATGTACCCGATTGACGTGCTCGCAGGCATTCTCGCAGGCGGAGGCGGGTCGCGGCTGGTGTCGCGGCTGCGCGATACCGAGGGCCTGGTGGATGACATCGACTGCTCATCGCTCACCCCGGTGTACGATGCCGGGCGACTGGTGGTGACGGCGGTGTTGGCGGAGGACAAGCTCGCGGTGGTGGAGCAGGCCATCGCCGCCGAGCTGGCGCGCCTGACGCGCGAGCGCGTCACCCCCCGTGAGCTGGAGCGCGCCAAGGCCCAGACCGCCGCCGCGCTTGTCTACCAGCAGGGCGACGTGGAGAGCTGGGCCGCGACGCTGGGGACCGACTATCTGAGCACCGGGGATGTGGATTTCAGCCGCCGCTATGCTGCCAAGATCGCTGCGGTCAGCGCCGAGGGTGTCCGCGCGGTGGCCAGGCGCTATCTCACGCCAACCAACCGCACGGTAGTGGTCCGCCGTGCCGGGACGGGCAAGCCGGCGGCGGCCGCGACAACAACCGCGGCGGCGCAGGCGCGGCCGACGACGAAGCTCACGCTGCCGAACGGGATCACCCTGCTCGTGCAAGAGGACCATCGCGCGCCGATGGTCACGCTGCAGGCTTCGTTCACGGGTGGCTTGCGCTATGAGACGCCGGAGACGGCGGGCAGCGGCGGCTTCCTGGCGGAGATGCTCATGCGCGGCACGCGGACGCGGACGCGCCTGGAGATCGCCCAGGCCCTGGAGGATGTCGGGGCATCGCTGGGGGTCACCTCCGGCCGCAACAGTCTGGGGATGAGCGGGGTGGCGCTGTCGCGCGATCTGGACCGGCTCGTGTCGCTCGCCGCCGACTGCCTCCGCAACCCGCGCTTCGCCCCGGAGGAGGTGGAGCGCGAGCGAGGGCTGCGGCTGGCGGCGATTGAGGCGCAGCAGGACTCCCCCGACGCCGTGACCTCCCGCCTGATGCTGGAGACTCTGTTCCGGACGCACCCGTATCGACTCGATCCGGCGGGGACCGTGGCGAGCGTCAAGCAGGTCACGCCGGCGACGCTGGCCGCCCTCCACGCCCGCCTGTGCCAGCCGCAGCGCATGGTGCTGGCGCTCTCCGGCGACCTCGCGCCGGACCAGGCGCAGGCCGTGGTCTTGAAGCGCTTTGGTGACTGGCAGCCGGGGACCGCGGGCGACCTGAAGCTTGCCCCCGAACCGCCGCCCGCGACTGTGCAGCGGGTGACGAAGGTGCGCGAGCAGCAGCAGGGGATCGTCTACCTCGGCTTCCCGGGCCCGCGCGTCGACAGTCCCGATCGGTTTGCGCTCGACGTGCTGGATGCGGCGCTGTCCGGGATTGGTTACCCGGGCGGGAGGCTGCATGAGAAGCTGCGGGGCGAGAAGCTCGTCTACGCGACCCATATGGTCCCGGTTCCGGGCCTCGACCCCGGCTATGTGCTGCTGTATGCCGCCACTGAGCCCGCGAAGCTGGAGGTTGTGGAGCGCATCATCCGCGAGCTCATTGTCGGCATGCAGACCACGCCCCTGCCGGCCGACGAGCTCGAGCGCGGCAAGCGGATGTGCATCTGTGCCCACGAGATCGCGCTCGGCGAGGTCGCCAGCCGCATCATGACGGAGACGCTTGACGAGCTCTACGGCCTGGGCTACCAGGCGTCGGCCACCTATGCCGCGCAGATCGAGCCGGTGACGGCGGCCCAGGTGCAGGCCGCCGCCCGCAAGTACCTCGACCTCGAGCATTGCGTGATCGCAACGACCAGACCACCAGACAAGGGAGGGGACAATGGCTAACTACCGAGGGGGTGTTGTCGCGCGCGACGCGCGACCTACGCGGCAACCGTCCCGCGCTCGCGTAGGCCGACCGTCCCGGTCGGCGGGGGGCTCGTCGCGCGAGACGCGCGACCTACGCGCCGGCCACAGCCCTTGACCGATCATGTCCCTGCAGGAATACGAGCTGCTGGCCGCGGCGGAGGTCACCGCCGCGGTGGCACAGACTGACGAAGCCGAGATCATCACGCTGGTCGACGCAATCCTCGACGCCAACCGGGTGTTCATCGGCGGCGCCGGCCGCAGCTTGCTGGTGATGCGCGCCCTCGCGATGCGCCTGATGCACCTGGGTCTGTCATCGCACGTTGTCGGCGAGACGATCACCCCCGCAATCGAGCCAGGTGACCTGCTGATGGTGGGCACCGGCTCCGGCCAGACCCGGACGACGCTGGCCATCATGGAGGCCGCGGCGGCGCGCGGTGCCCGCACCGCGGCGATCACCGCGCACCCCGAGGCGCCGATCCCACGCACCGCCGATCTGATCTTGACGATCCACTCACCGATTACCGGCCTGGTTCCCGCGCCCGGCTCGCGCCAACCTCCCGGCTCGCTGTTCGAGCAGTGTCTGCTGGTCATCGGCGATGGAATGGTCATGCGCCTGATGAAGCGCCTCGGCACGACGGAGGAGCAGATGCGCGCCCGACACACCAAGCTCGAGTAGATGCCCGGCCGGCTGCGATTGCAGTCTCTCCCGATGAGTGTATAATACCATTACGCAGTGGGAATACTCGATAGTGAGGGCGTGGGGGCGGTCTGCCGTCCGTCGTGTCGTTCCTGGAGGGCGCGTCCCGCAGGGCGGGACCGCGCCGCCGTGGCCGTGCCGTAGGTGGCAGCGACGGCCGGCGGGGGATGAACCCCCGCCCCACAGACGACGCGGCACGTCTGCCTCACCCCCGTCCCCTCTGCTCCGAAGATTGGGGCATGCC
>CAZIWQ010000006.1:16359-24715 GCA_964542355.1 uncultured Armatimonadia bacterium | reverse complement strand
TCTTCGCCGCCCAGATGGCGCGCGGCCTCGATCGGGCGCTGTGGGAGGACCTCGGGGAGCAGCAGCGGCGCGTGCTCACCTCCTGCCGTGACGAGTTCCTGGCTCTCGCGACGACGCTCCCCCAGCTCAAGAGTGAATGCCTGCTGTTTGCCGGGCTGGCCTGCCTGATGATGGGTGATCGCAAGAGCATGTATGAGCGCTGGCGCGCCGCCGCCGATGCCGAGCCCAAGGAGACGAATGCGCTCGAGGCGATGGTGGGCCTGCTCGCGTATGAGCGCAAGTGGGCGCAGGCGCAGAAGCTGGCCGAGGAGATCCGCAGCCGCAAGCCGTGCGGCAAGGCCTACACGTGGCTCGGGCGCATCCACGCCGAGCAGGGGCGGTGGAAGGAAGCCGAGGAGGCCTTCCGGCTGGCGACAAGCTACAACGACGCGCCGGCCGCGGCCAACCTCGGCCTGGGGGTCGTGTTGCTCAAGGGCAATGCCAGTCCGATGGAGGCGCTCGTCCCCCTGCGGACCGCCTGGGAGCAGGGGCAGGACGAGCCGGAAGTCTTGCTGGCGTGGGGGATCGCCCTGGCCCTCGTCGGTGAGCTCGACGAAGGCAGACGTCAGATCAGCCAGGTGCTCGCCATGTGGCCGCCCAGCCCCGGCCTCGAGCGCGTGGCACGCGAGTTCGGCCTCAAGACACCGCAGCCGTAAACCCCAATGGGAGGGAATCTGCTTGGAGACGCTCGTCAAGTCGCTCGCAGTCGTCGTGTACATCGTCGTGATGCTGGGCATTGGTTGGTGGTCGATGCGTCGCACGCGCAACGTCGGAGACTTCTTCATCGGAGGGCGCACGTTGGGCCCATGGCTCTCGGCCATGGCCTACAGCACGACGTACTTCTCGGCAGTGCTGTTCATCGGGTTCGCCGGTAAGCTCGGCTGGGCGTTTGGGATGCACGCGCTGTGGATCGCCCTGGGCAACGCGCTCATCGGGGTCACCTTCGCCTGGTGGCTGCTCGCGGCCAAGACGCGCGACATGACCGAGCGGCTCAGTGCGATCACCATGCCCGAGTTCCTCGAGACGCGCTACGGGCTGAGCTGGTTCCGCCCGATGGCCGCCATTGTCATCTTCATCTTCCTCGTGCCGTACTCGGCCTCCGTCTACCAGGGGCTCGGGCATCTGTTCGAGGTCAACCTGGGGATCGACTATATCACCGCGGTCATCTTCATGGCCGCGCTCACGGGCATCTACCTGGTCATGGGGGGCTACTTCGCCCTCGCCATCACTGACCTCGTGCGCGGGATCATGGAGTTCTTCGGCACGATCATCCTGATCTTGCTGATCGCGCAGGCGACGGGGCACGGCGTCTTCGGGGCGTTCGCGGCGGCCGCGGCGTCGCCCGACTTCACTCCCGGTCTGATTGCCAAACCCGGCGCCATGTTCCCCGGCTGGCTCGCGCTCTGTGGGGTCGTGTTCATGACCAGCTTCGGGCCGATGGGCTTGCCGCAGATGGTGCAGAAGTTCTACTCGATCAAGAGCCGCGACGTGATCCGGCGCGCGATGGTGGTCGCCACGGTCTTCGCACTGGTCATCTCGTTCGGGGCCTACTTCACCGGCGGGCTGTCGCACAACTTCTTCCTGCCCCCGCCGCCCGCGGCAACCGCCGGGGTGCACGCCGGCACGGCGCCGGCACCGGCGCCACCGACGGCCGGGGTCGCCGCCGGCGCGATCCAGAAGATCCCGCTCCCGACCACTAACGGCAAGCCCGACTTCGACAAGATCGTCCCGGAGATGCTGGACAAGTTCACCCCGCCGTGGTTCTCCATCGTGATCATGCTGCTGGTGCTGTCGGCCTCGATGTCGGCGCTGTCCTCGCTAGTGCTGGTGTCCAGCGGCGCGGTGGCGGTGGACCTGCTCGGAGCACACGACCGCCGCGACAAGAGCAGTACGCGCGGATTGCTGCTGCTGCGCGTGCTGTGCGGAGTGTTTGTCGCCATCTCGGTCATCCTGGCAGCCAGGAGGATCGAGGCGATCGTGACGTTGATGTCGATGTCATGGGGCGCCCTCGCGGGGGCGTTCATCGGCCCCTTCGTCTGGGGAGTGCTCTGGCGGCGCGTGACGGCCGCGGGTGCCGCCACCGGGTTCGTCGTCGGCCTGGCCATCTCCGTCGGCGGGTTCTTCGCCTTCGGGCCGGCCAACGCGCCCGTCGCGGCCTCGATGGCGATGCTGGCCTCGCTGGTGCTCGTGCCGCTCGTCAGCCTCGTGACACCCCCGTTGCCGCAAGCTGCCCTCGCCAAAGCGTTCGGAGATCCCGCGAGCGGGGAGCCCCCGGCGGCGCCCGCGCTCAGCCAGGAGGTCCGCAGATGAAGCTCGCCATCGTCGGGTTCCGTCACGGTCATGTCGGGGCCATTGTCAGCACGGCCGCGAAGCTGGACTTCGTCGAGGTGGTCGCGTGTGTGGAGGAGGACCCGGTGGCCAGGGAAGCGTTGCCTCGCGACCTGGGGGTGACGCTCACCCACGATACCTTCGAGCAGGCACTGGCGGACGTCGAGTTCGACGCCGTGGCGTGTGTCGACTACTACGCCAAACGCGGACCCACTGTGATCCGCGCCCTCGAGGCCGGCAAGCATGTCGTCACCGACAAGCCCCTGTGCACGCAGATCGCGGAGCTCAAGCAGATCGCGGCGCTGGCGCGGGAGCGCGAGCTCATCGTGCACGTGGACCTCACCATGCGCTACAGCGCCGCCGCCTGCACGCTGCGCCGGCTCGTGCGCGAGGGTGCCATCGGCGAGCTGGCGACGGCCGCAGTGTTTGGCCAGCACGGGCTCGCCTGGGGCTCGCGCCCCGGGTGGTACTTCGAGCCCGGCAAGCACGGCGGCACTATCAACGACATCATGATCCACGGCATCGACATGCTGCGCTGGGTGACGGGGAGCGAGTTTCGTCACGTCATCGCCGCCACCGCCTCCGGCCTCCACGACTCACCGGCGCCGGACTGCTTCCAGCAGAGCGCCCAGTGCTTCCTGGCCCTGGAGAACGGGGCGCGCATGTTCGGCGACGCCTCCTACCTCGCCCCTGCCGGCCACCACGCACCATGGCGCTTCTTCCTGTGGGGGAGCCAGGGACACATCTACTTCGACGGTGCGGTGACGCTGCAGCGCGCCGGGCAGGAGGCCGCCCCGGTGGAGCTCGCGCCCGAGCCGGGGGTGGACCCGTTCGAGGACTTCGCCCGCCAGGTTGAGTTCGGGGCCGAGCCGTTCCTGAGCCGGGAGGAGTGCTTCCGCTCGACGATGGCCGCCCTCACGGCTCAGCGCGCCGCCGACACCGGGCAGCGCGACCTGCCGGTCGAGACGATCTGATCTACAGCCACGTTACCAGTGATTCTGGTGGTCTGCGACGGCTGAGGGGGGGGCGTTCGGCCCCGGAGGGGCCGTGGAGCTTAGCCCCGGGCGCGGTGTGCGGCGAGCAACGCGAGCCGGCACGCAAGCCCGGGGATTCGGCGGCCACCCTCCCCTTTCCTCGTCTGTACTCCCCCGCCGGGCTTGCCCGGCGGGGGAGCACAAACGAGCTGTTCCCTGCAGGCGTTCACGTCACTCGAACTCGACCTCGAACCCGTAGTGGTCGAGGACCTCGACGAATCCCGCCCTTTGCGCGGTCCGCAACGAAGCCACGTTCCCACTCCAGCAGTGCCAGCCGATGTGGGTGATGCCGCGGGCGAGGCAGTGCTCGACGGCCGCCGCGGTCACGGCGGTGGCCAGCCCCCGGCGGCGGTGCTCCGGCAGCGTCCGCACACCCACCTCCGCCCGGTCACCGACTACGCAGTCGGCAGTGCACGAACCGACGGCACGGTTCTCGTAGACCACACAGAAGCCGAAGCCCCGCTCGAGGAAGTCGGCGACTGACCAGAACCCATGGCCGGTGAAGTCCTCAGCACCCTCCACCCCGCTGCGGAGGAAGCTCTCATCGACGCGGACCAGCTCGTAGCCGGCGGGTACGAGGCTCCGCCAGTCCGGACACGGCCCGCGGTGGCGCAGGAAGTGCTGGTAGTCCCAGGTGGGGGCAAACGCCGACAGCAGCGGGGCAATGGTTGTGTGCCAGGCCGCCGGGTGGCAGTGCAGGCACGAGTAGCGCCAGCGACTCAGGCGCGCCGCCGGGAGGACGTCGCCGCCGTAGAACGCTCCCACCGCGCGCCCGAACCCCTCATCCACAGTCTCCCCGAGCAGGTGCCAACCCTCGGGGGCATCGATGAGCGCGCAGCGCGGGTGGGCAGGATCGTCGACCCACACCCGCCCCGGGCTCGCACCGGCGATGACGGCCTGTGCGCTCAGGTAGTGGGGCAGGGCGTCGGTGATCGGTGCGACGCGAGCGTAGTCGGGCGTGTCCAGCGGATACAGCATCTCACTTCACCATCCCGTGTCGTGGGCATGTCGACAGCACAGGTCGTATCGTCTCTGCAGCCCGGGCCGGTAAGGGGCTGCCTCAGAGGCCGAAGCACCGATCTCGTGGAAACAGGTAGTCTGCCGCGTTCCGCGCTCGGCGACGGGCCGCAATGAGATCAGGGAGGTCCCATCGATGGACTGGAAGCCGTTCATCTCGACGTTCACGCTGCTCCTGCTGGCGGAGCTGGGTGACAAGACGCAGCTCGCGGTCATCAGCCAGGCTGCGAAGTTCCGCAGCCCGCTCCTGGTGTTCGCCGGTGGCGGCCTCGCGCTGCTCATCGTCAGCGCGATCGGTGTCGGGCTGGGGCAGGTGTGCGCCGAGTGCCTACCGCGCGACCTCATCCGCTGGCTCGCGGGCGGCGCCTTCATCGTCATGGGAGTCCTGATGCTGTGCAAGGTCCTCTAGCGCCGGGGGGCGTCGGTCCGGGCGCGGCACCATCAGCAGGTAGTGGCGACGAGAGCGGGATCTGTGCGCCGGGGAGCAGTGCGCGGCGGTGCGTGTCGAGAGGCAGCTACTGTCGCCGCCGTTTGGCCTCCTCGTAGAACCGGTCTCGCCGTCCGATCAGCCACACGTCCACTGTTCGCGCCGCATCGTCAATCCTGTAGCCGATGCACCAGTCGGGCCCCACGTGGAGACGGCAGGAGCCCTTCAGTGCCCGCTCTGCCAGTGGCTTGAACTGCGGAGGACGCGGGTTCAGCGCGAGCACGTCAAAGCGCCGGTTGACCTGCTTCTGCACTGGCGGGGGGAGACCGTCGAAATCCCTGGCGGCCGCTGGGGTGAGGCGCACCCGGTAACTCACAAGCCGCGCTCCCGGCGGAACTGAGCAAGCGTTGTGAACTCGTGATTGGCCGGGTCCGCCATGCGCTCAGCCATGGCGGCCGCGATGCCCTCGTCCTCCAGCTTCTCACGCATCGTTCCCCCCGCCGAGAGCCAGGCATCGAGGTCGGCACGCAGGAATATCCATTTGCGGCCCGTCTTGGCCGCCGGCACCTCGCCGGCGCGTGCCTTGCGCTTCACGGTCTCGACGCTCAGGTGCAGGTACACCGCCGCTTCCGAGGGTGTCATCGTGTCTTGCGCCATGCGTAACTACCTCCTATCACTACGTAGCGCATCTTACCACAACACAACGTGGAACAGCAAGGTGGCCACAACAGGTGGACCTGTCCGCCGTTTCCGCTCCTTCCGTGTGTTCCGTGTCTTCCGTGGTTGACAGCCGTGCCGTCCGCCGTGCTTCCGCGGTTGCCCTGCGTTGCAATCCCCGTGGGCTTGTGATAGACTGACCGGCAGTTCCGGCGCCCTCACCGGCCCCCCCGGGAGCCCGGGATCGGCCGCAGATCGCCAGTGACGGCGCGCTCGCTTGATGATCACCCGGCCTCGGCCCGCATGGGGCGAGACTTTTGCTGTGTGCGGCCCATACGAATCCTGCCGATGGTGGCCCTGCATTGAAACGCGACGGCATCCTGCTGGTGGTCTCGGGACCCTCCGGTGTCGGTAAGGGTACGGTCATCCGCGGCCTCATGTCCCGCCACCAGGAGCTGGTGAAGTCGGTCTCGTGCACGACCCGCGACCCGCGACCCGGGGAACAAACCGGGCAGGACTACCACTTTGTGACTGTGGCTGAGTTCGCGCGGATGCGCGCCGCCGATGAGCTGCTGGAGTGGGCGACCGTGCACGGCGACATCCACTACGGCACGCCGCGCCGGCCGGTCGCCGAGGCACTCGCCCACGGCGAGGACATCATCCTCGAGATTGACTACCAGGGCGCACGGAGCGTGCGCCATCAGTTGGGCGGGCGGGCCGTCCTGGTGTTCATCGCGCCCCCCACCTGGCATGATCTGCACACTCGGTTGGTGGGGCGGGAGACGGAGGAAGCCTGCGACGTGCAGCGCCGCCTGGAGACCGCCCACGATGAGCTGGCCAACATCGACCTGTTCCAGTACCTGATCGTGAACAGCAGCGTGCCCCAGGCCGTCGCCGAGCTCGAGGCGGTCCTGACGGGCGAGCGCCAGCGGCTAAGCCGCACACGCTGGCATGAGCTGCAGGCCGCGCTGCTGGCCGAGGCGGAGGCGAGCGGGGAGTGAGCTACCCCTTCCACGAGCGCCGAGTCGTCGTCGGTGTCTGCGGCAGCATCGCCGCCTACAAGGCCTGCGAGCTGGTGAGCCGGCTGCGCCAGGAGGAGGCCGCGGTGCGGGTGGTCATGACCCGCAATGCCACCGCCTTCGTCGGCCCGGCGACCCTGCGCGCCCTCTCCGGTAGCGACGTCGCCTGTGAGATGTTCGGCGCTCAGCCGGAGACCGAGATCGAGCACATCTCGCTCGCGGAGTTCGGTGAGGTGACGGTGATCGTCGCCGCCACGGCCAACGTCATCGGCAAGGTTGCGGCGGGGATCTGTGACGACCTGCTGACAACGACGATCAGCGCCGCGGCCGGACCCGTGGTCGTTGCCCCCGCGATGAACTGGCGAATGTGGGAGAACCCGATCACCCAGCGCAATGTCGCCCTGCTGACTGAGCTGGGGTATCTGTTCGTCGGGCCCGATTGCGGGCACCTGGCATGCGGCGACACGGGCAGCGGGCGCCTGTCGCACACGGCCGATATTCTCGACGCCATCGACCAGTCGCTCGGCCCCACCGACAGCAAGCTGCGCGGCAAGCGCGTGCTCGTCACCGCAGGGCCCACCCGCGAATGGCTGGACCCGGTGCGGTTCATCTCGAACCCCTCGAGCGGCAAGATGGGGTTCGCCCTGGCCGCGGAGGCGCTCGCACGCGGCGCACACGTCACCGTCGTCACCGGCCCGACCGCCGAGCGGCCGCCGTGGCGCGCACCGGTCGTCGCCGTGGAGACCACCGCCCAGATGCTGGACGCGGTGCAGGATCGCTACGCGGAGACGGACATCGTGGTCGGGGCCGCGGCGCCCGCCGACTTCGGCCCCGCCGCGCGGGCCCCCCAGAAGCTCAAGAAGGATCAGGCGCCCCCCGTGCTGGAGCTCGCCCTGACCCCCGACATCCTGGCGACCCTGGCACCGCACAAGGGGCCCCGGCTGCACATCGGCTTCGCCGCGGAGACTGGCAACCTGGCCGTCCACGCGCGGCAGAAGCTCGCCGCCAAGCAGCTCGATCTGATTGTCGCCAATGACATTACTGCCCCGGGCGCGGGCTTTGGCAGCGCCACCAACGAGGTAACGATCTACGGTCGCGAGGGCGCACCGCGCCCCATCTCACAGCGCACCAAGCGCGAAGTGGCCCGCGCCGTCTGGGACGAGATCGAGCGTCTCGTCGGCTAGAGCCGGTCGCGTCGAAGGAGGACTTCAGCTTGCCCAAAGTATACCACCTGACATCCGAGTCCGTGACCGAGGGGCACCCCGACAAGGTCTGTGACCAGATCTCCGACGCCATCCTGGACTGCATCATGGCAGAGGACCCGCTGGGGCGCGTCGCCGTCGAGACGATGGTCACGACCGGCACCTGCATCGTGGCCGGCGAGGTGACCACCACCTGCTACGTCCCGGTGGACGAGGTCGTCCGCAACACCGTCGAGGCGATCGGCTACACCCGCGCCAAGTACGGGTTCGACGCCGAGACAATCGGGGTGTTGACCGCGATCCACAGCCAGTCGCCGGACATCGCCCGGGGCGTCGACATCGGGGGGGCGGGCGACCAGGGGATGATGTTCGGCTATGCGAGCAATGAGACGCCGGAGTTCATGCCGGCGCCCATCATGCTGGCCCACAAGCTGGCGCGGCGGCTGGCGGATGTGCGCAAGAACGGGGCGCTCGACTACCTGCGGCCCGACGGCAAGACCCAGGTCACGGTACGCTACGAGGATGACCGGCCCGTCGCGGTGACGAAGGTCCTGCTCGCCGCCCAGCACCGGCGGGGCATGGACTGTGCACTCATGCGCTCTGACCTCATCGAGCAGGTGGTGGACCCGATCA